>NZ_JAKUFQ010000006.1:0-137435 GCF_022663475.1 Bacillus cereus group sp. BfR-BA-01382 | reverse complement strand
CCGTTGTGGCGGATTCCGTTGTATTGGTTGCTTCGGTTGTTTTGGTTGCGGAGGTTGTGGCGGTTGCTCTAACTGTTTTAATGGTTTTAGTGGTACTACTGATACTACTGGTACTATTATAACGTATGAATATTGATTGCATTTATCCTGCTATTTGCCGGGCAGTAAGACCCTAAAAAAATTCAGCGAGAGCAAAGAGAAGTTAGGTGGCCGGCTGCCCATAAAAGCCCGATGGATGAGGGCTAATTAAAGTTTCACCTTATCAATTAAAAAACATTAGTTTTATATATGTACGTGCCGACAAAGAATATAGTCATTATTAATGGATATATTCAATCATTCAAGTGAAAGAGTAACAATAAGATATATAGGTGTAATCAAGATGTGATGGATAAAGCAATGACTAGATTTAAAATCTAATCATTGTTTTTTTCTTATGGTTTTATCATTAAATATCTGTCTAGTTTGGGCATTGCTTCCTTCTAGCTAATGATTTTATTACAACCGTGTAAGGTTAATGTAATGTTAATCGATAGTAAAATAAGTTGCTTGAGTGTATTTTAAATAAGATTAAAAAGTACTGTTTATCTATAAAATAATTGGGTAAATAATATGTAATTAGGAAGTGTATGAATATGGTTGAACTAAAATCTATTTTCCATTCGTATAAAGTAAAGAGAAAAATAGCTAAAGATTTATACGGAAAAAGAGATGAATTGACACTGTTATTAAATGAATTTAATAATATGAAATGTACAGTAACATCTGAAAAGAAGAAAAATAATATATTATCTCGTTTGCAACTAATTTATCAAAATATAAAATTAGATAAGCAGTATCCTCTATCAGTTTCTTTTGATAGTAAATTATTGGAGCGATTAGAAAAAGAATCTCTACATACTATTGAGGATGGTGTAACATGTCTACATTTAATGTTAGATATGAATTATGAAAAAATAAAACAATATGGGTCGAGTACAAGTAGGTCATTCGTTCCATTATCGCAGTCTTCTATTTGTCTTGCTGATTGTATTTGTTTAACAGGATTTATAGTAGGTTTACTAGGAGTAATTTCATTTGGAGGGTTCATGTTATCTATATGTTCAACTACATAACGCTTGATATTTGTAAAAAGAGCACCGATTTAAGGTGTTCTTTTTTGGTTTTTCTGTAAAGTTATTGTAAATGATAAGTACAATATATTATATATATTATATAATTTAAATGTATTAAATTACGAATACTAAGAGGTGTTGTAGATAATAATTACTTTTAATTTTTAAAAGAGTCGGTTTGATAATGTTTTATGTAGATAGTTTTTACTTTTCTTTTAAATACTTTGTTTAAATGGATTAGATTAAGTAACTTTTGTTCTAGCTTTTTGATAATCAAGACAACTGAAGAAAGGAAAGAATCATTTTATGAAAAAATTAAGGTTGTTAACATTTGAAAATATAGTAGAACCTCTTTTAAATGAAAAGGTATCATTTATATACTTTCCTATTGAATGGCTGGACATCGTAGAGATACATTATAAGACGTTTTTATTAACGAGTAAGTTGAAACGTTTGAATGAAAGACTGTATGATATGTTTTCTGATATATTGTTTATTCAGCATAATCCGTACGTATTAAATGAAAATACACCATGGATTGTATCAAAAGAACCTATTAAACAAGAGCAGCTCAATTATATTTTTCAAAGTTGGTATGAGATTATTCATGATTGGAAACCAAATAAATTAGTAGAGCCACCAAAATATGAATGGCAATCCGATTTGATTTCTAATTTGCCAGTACTACATGATAATGAAACGTATTCTAAGTGGGTGCCCGCTTTAATCTCACATATTTTTTGTGAGCGTCCTATATATTTAGAAAATACAAATGCAGAAGAAATCTATTTTTCTCCTCTTAGATCACAAAATATTTGTGAGGCGATGTCAGGGCCAATAAAAGATGAAAAAACACAAGATTTTTTCTCCTATGTATATCGATTCGAATGCATAACCCGTGGTGGTGAGAACGCTCCATTATTAAATATTTCAATAGGGATTCGGAGATTTTATCAAGAATATAATCATCCAGATATTCCTTTACTTTTCAGACGAAAACGAGGGATGATATTGATTTCTACCCCAGAGTTTGCATCAAATAATAAAAAAATACGGTTTGTAAAACTAAAAATGCAACAAGCTACAACCGGCATGAAATGGATTAAGATATTTAGAAATTTAAAAGATGATTTTCAAATAGGTGGAGATTTGGATTTAGACCATATTCTCCAATATCCGAAAGATTATATTGTCGGGGAAAATAAAAGGGTGTTATTTCCATACAATGAAAGAATATATAAAGTCCAAGGTACTAAAATAGAACCAGGTATAAAAGTAAAGGAAAGAGAGTATTTATTTAAAGAATTCCAGCGTAAATTCTCTTATTTCACAATACTTCCAGAATGTAAAAAGGTAGCAACAAATAACAAAAATGAATTATTTCCTTTATTTGCACCAAAAGGATTAGAGACATTAACATTAGAAGTTTGGTCTGAAAATATAGCGCTGGAAATAGAACAAGCATTACTTGATAGCGAAATTGTTTTGACTAAAATTGGTGAAAATTCTTATGTATTGAATACAGATTTCCCAGTATTATTAAAGATTGTGAGATACAATATTGAAAAGGTGTTACAAAATCCATATAAAATGCAATATTGTCAAAAATATAAAACAAATCTTGTAGATGATGTTACGAAAGCTGTCTATGCTACCGCGGGTGAGCGCAGTGATGCGACATTAGCATTAATCGCAATGAAAAATTGTGATGGACGCGAAAAAATTGATCCAAAACAAATCATTAGAGAGGGATTTGCACGAACAAATCGTATTTCAACATTTATTAATTTATTTATAGGCCAAAGTGTATCTCGTAAAACAATTGTAAATAGTGTTTTTAGTCTATTAGAACAAAAAGGATTTTTGAAGCGTAGTTGGAATAAGATAAATTTACCTTGTACATATGTTAATTTATCAATTGAACGAATATCGAAATTTGATTTCTTACCTATTCTTTCAAAAATAAAAGGAAAAGAAATTTTATATAAATTATATGGGAATACAGAGTGGCAAAAGATTGATTACGTATTATTAAATATAAATAAACATAATGCATTTTTATCACAACCATCAAAGAGAAATGATATGGGGGCTCTTTTTAAACAATATGTTTTCGAAACATTAATGGAAATTGTACAATATGCAAAAGAACAAAATGAACAAGTTTACTTCATTGTAGATGCAAATTTGAGAAAATATTGGATAAAAGAGTTACAAAATAAAGAAATTAATACAGATATTTTACCTGATATTGTTCCAGAGGTATTAAAGGTTCCCAACTTAAATATTATTAGAATAAATACAGGTTTTGATGTACCAAGCTACGGTGTAATAGAATGTGATGATGCTCTAGATAGAATAGGCTTATATGCAGATCAAAAAGGGATGTATTATAGCACTGGTGAATATTCACTTAATTGTAGTGAAGTTTTTCAGCGATATATAATTGAAATTCTACCATTAGGTGTAAAACCTGTAGAAAGGGATTATATCGCTAAAATGATACATTACATGTGCTGTAATTCTAGTATGCTTTCGAAAAAGAATGTACACATGACATATTCCGTACATATGGAAAAAGTAATAAAGAGTTATATTACTGACATAGATGCAAGAGAATTTAAAGAATTTGATGATGAATTGGATGTAGATGTAGTAAAAGTAGAAAAGAAAGATTCAATTATTCTACTTTAAATACTAGTAAACAAATCCTGCTCGTTATATCGATCAGGATTTGTCATTTTTTTATGCAAATAAGGATATCATTTGTCAAGTATCTTTTCGTTTACATATTTACTTTATGTGCAGACAGGATTAATATGTTTTTTAGAAATACAAAAACTATACCAAATGGAAAAGCGATTTTTATTAATTGAAAAAATTTGAAAGGAATGGGGAATGGTGAAGAAATTAGATGTGCTCTTAATGCTACTGAGCGTCCTCTTTCCAATTGCAGGACTTACAAAGCAAATCCCTCTAGAACAATCTGTATATATTGGAGGGCTTTTATTTTTTACTAGTTTCGGTAGTTATTTTGCTAAAAAGATGTATTCACGTATATGCAGCTGGATAGCGTATGCGCCATTTATAACATTACTGTTAGTTATTTGGCATCAGGATATTACAACAAGCTCAATCATAGCAAATGCGAAAATTGCTGCATGTGTCGCGTTAATTCCATGTTTATTTCGTTTTCGTACATATGGACTTACTTTGGGATTATTCTCATTATGGGCCGCTTTACTATGGGATATAAAAGAAGTACAGTCGTTAGTCATACTTGAACGCATGACGAGTTTAATGACAAGCCATTATGTATATATATTACTATTAATTGGAGGACTTGTATTAGGAGGATTACTTGCGATGTTCATTCACCGCAAAGAGAAAGATAATAATAAAGAAAATATAAATCTACTTGGACCAAAAAAGAAACGCAAAAGATTATCATTTAAGATTCGTCTTCCGAGATTACCGAAATTAAAGATGAAACTATTTAAGTTTGGTGGGAAAGAATCTAAAAGTAAAATTCCAGAAAAGATACATGAGCATAAGTACGAAGAACCAGTTGCAACATATAAAATGACAGAGAAAATAGATCCATACAAAGAAAATGAAGTTCAAGGTCAAACAAGGATGGAACGCCGAAGAAATAGGTTTAATGCATAATGAAGTTTAATAACCCCGTAATGACTTATCTTAATATTGATAAATCATTACGGTTTTTTTATGTAATTAAATAAAGGTTGCTAATGAGGGGGGGGATAGCATATTTTATAGGTGAGAAGTTAAATAAAATAAGGGGAGGATAAAATGCTTATCATTACATATATATCTGCTTGTATATTATTCTTAGTTAGCTTTTTACATGTATATTGGGGTTTCGGAGGTAATTGGGGGACAAATAGTGTTATACCAACTAAATCAGGGGAAAAGGCGTTTACACCTCGTGCCGGAATGACATTGTTCATTGCATTATTATTAAGTATGGCAGCGATAATTTTGTTGCAACAAGCAAATATTGTTCATTTTGCAGTTCCTAATGTTATTATTCAAGTCGGTTCCTGGATTTGTATGATCGTCTTTTCTATTAGAGTAATTGGTGAGTTTAATTATTTTGGTATCTTTAAACGACAAAAAGATACGCACTTCGCTAGAATGGATACTGGTTTATATATTCCACTTTGTGCATTTTTATCTTTATCTTTCTTATTAGTAATAATTTTGTGAGTAAATAATAGTAGTTTCTTTTCTCAAAATATATGTAAACGTGAGAAATCCAAGAGTAAATAAAAAAAGGGTGTAAGCGCCTTCTTGTCGAAATGTAAATTATTATGAAAGGCGGTGACACTATGAAGTATGTAAAAGTTAGTATGAATGGTGGAAGTGAACACAAATTTTCAATGACTTTAGATCGGTTTGAAGAACTTATTACTACAGAGAATGGGATATTAGAAAATAAATTAGTATGTATTGAAAATGTAATGATTAATCCTACTAATATATCTTCTGTAGTTGAAAAAATTGGTGTACCGGCTAAGTTTATGGAAGCTTAAAATCGTTAGATAAAAAACATCCCCAATGGATGTTTTTTAATTTATAAATATGAAATTGTATAGTGAATATTTGAGTAGATTTTTTTAGCAATGACTATGCATATATTAAGTACCTGAACATGGTGCTTAATATATGCACGAAATAATAAGTACAAGCATATATTATGTAGTAGGACAAGATCTTCGTGTCCTACTTAATACTCAGAAAAAACTTCTAATCACATAAGAGCATCCAATTGCAGGGTGCTCTTATTTTTGTAAAAATTTACTGCAAGGCTTATTTTATAGTAGGATGCAAGAATAAAGGGCTATTTTTAAATAATGTTCTTTAGCCTTTAATTTTAAATTTATCTTTAACATTAGTAAATATTAAAAATAATATGATAGCAGAAATTAAGTTAGATAAGTAGAAATCTTGATGAAACAGTAGTTCGAAGATGACATAGAAAGTAACGAATAAGGCGATAACAGGTAGTATGCAAATAAATATAAATCTCCAATTTTTTAAGTAATGTCTATAATTAGTAAGTACTTTCTCCATAAATGTAGCTCCTATATTTTTGTTTTTATATAATTATACATTTAGATACAAGGATTTTCAAAGTAAAAATATTTAGCAATTCAAAAATATAAGGAAAGTATTTGTTGAAAATCCAGATTGCTCTAGCAATCTGGATTTGACTTTAAAGAACTATACTAAAATGATATACTATAATCTACGTTATTTTTGAAATGAATAGAGGGATTTGTGTGATAGATAAAATTAAAAATGCTGTAGAGGATATGTACGAGGATGAGGTTAAAGATTTACTTCAAAGTATTCTCATACAGTTAAACTTATTAGAAGAAAACTATAGTGAAGATACAATTAAAAATTTGATGGATATTCCGAAACAATTAACGAGTAATCCTACTTATAAAAGAAATGTAAAAGAAAGTACGCACGTACATATTGCTTTTGATGATTCAACGGCTGGTTGCTTAACATATATGTTAAGTCAAGAAGAATTATCTGAAGAGAGTGTTGTTGCTTTTTCTGAATTCTTTTCAATTGGACCGATATATAAGTTGCATACGAATGGGGGGCAACTAGCAAGACAGAAGTGGTTAATAAATAATTTAACTGCTTATGATAGTTATTTTGAAGAAGAATATTTATCAAGATTTATAGCAACTATAGAAGAACTACATACTATTCCTGTTGAAACGCCTATTACAATTTGGAAGGCTGATAATGCACATGAACATGTAGGCCTAAGTTTTGTAATGGCACAATTAAAGGATAAGAAAAACATTCGAGTTATTAATACATCTGAAGCAAGTCGAGAAATATTAAAACAAGAGTATGATATTCGTGGAACTGGAGAATTACCACCTGAAAGTTTAGCTCTATTCCAAAAAAGTTTTGCAAAGTTACCTTATTTAACTGAAGAGAAGCGAATGAAGTTTGAACATGAATGGGATAGAATATCGGGAAGCGTAGAATGTTTAAGAGTGTGGAAAGAAAATGAAGTATATTCTGTACAAGAAGATTATTTTGATCAATTTATAATTGAATGCGCGAAAAGTGTGGGTGCTGATCGAGAATTCCTCAAAGCTCCTAGAGTAATTGGTGAAGCACTTGGTCTTGTTGAACAATTGGTTGGAGATACTTTCTTAGAATATCGCTTGAAACAATTAATTAAACAAGAAGTATTTGAATTTGAAGGTTCGTTAGATGAAATGCGTTTTTATAGTGTGAAGTTAAGGAAATAATAAACACCTTCTATTTTTGAAAGGCTCGTATTTTTAATAATACGAGCTTTTTAAGTTGAATTTGGGCTATAATATAAGCTTCCCAGAGAGGGCATATCACATATAAATGTTAAAGGTAATGAATGAAAAGTAGGTGATTTGTTAATATGTATAACCAACAAAATTATCCATATGATCAAGCGATGTATTATAATCCACAAAACTACGGGTATGAATCTGTAGATGAAGCGAGAGATATGGAACAAGAAGATTACAGACCAGATGATGCGGAAGATGCTCCAACGTCACCACCGCCGTCGCAAGCTCCGTCGTTACCGTCTACCTTTGCGTCTCCATCTCAAGCGGGCAATATGAAATCATGGATGTGTAATTGTCTAGGAAGATGGGGCTATTTACGTTTACATCGTCCTGGTCCTTTCGGAAGGGACTTATGGTTCTTTCCGACTGAAGTGAGAAGAAACGGAGTATCAGGTTACACTTGGCAAGGTGGTCGTCGTCGTAAAGTAAGTTATCGCTATCAACAAATTAGTAATTTTATGTGCTTCGCATAAAGAGTAGTGGGAGAGTGAAACGATTTTACTCTCTCACTTTTTTATTTTTCAATATACGAAGTAAGATTTTGGTTAAAAATTTACAATTTTCACGTTTTTATTAGAGTATAATGCATATGTTGGGTTGGTTTTCAAAAACAAATGAGAGTGAGGGAATACAATGTCAATGAAAAACAAGGTTGGACTAAAAATAGAGGAGGGCATTAATTTAGCTTCAGCTCAATTTAAAGAAGATGCGTATGAAATTTATAAAGAATCTAGAAAAATGCAACCTATCTTATTTGTGAATAAAACTGAACTAGGTGCGGAATGGCTTATCACAAGATATAAAGATGCTTTGCCACTTTTAAAAGATAGTCGCTTAAAAAAAGATCCAGCCAATGTATTTTCTCAAGATACATTGAATGTGTTTCTTACTGTTGACAATAGTGATTATTTAACTACTCATATGTTAAATTCAGATCCACCTAACCATAATCGTTTACGATCACTCGTACAAAAAGCTTTTACACCGAAGATGATCACGCAATTGGAAGGAAGAATACAGGATATTGCAGATGATTTGTTAAATGAAGTCGAGCGAAAGGGTTCATTAAATCTTGTTGATGATTATTCGTTCCCTTTACCGATTATTGTAATAAGTGAAATGCTTGGCATTCCAAAAGAAGATCAAGCGAAATTTAGAATTTGGTCTCATGCTGTCATTGCTTACCCAGAAACACCAGAAGAAATAAAAGAAACTGAAAAGCAACTATCTGAGTTTATTACATATCTTCAATATTTAGTTGATATTAAACGAAAAGAGCCAAAAGAAGACTTGGTGAGTGCTTTAATACTTGCAGAGAGTGAAGGGCATAAACTTAGCGCTCGGGAACTATATTCAATGATAATGTTACTAATTGTGGCGGGACACGAGACAACGGTAAATTTAATAACAAATACGGTATTAGCGCTCCTCGAAAATCCAGATCAATTACAGTTATTAAAAGAAAATCCAAAATTAATTGATGCCGCTATTGAGGAAGGACTACGATATTATTCTCCAGTTGAGGTTACAACTTCAAGATGGGCAGATGAACCTTTTCAAATTCACGACCAAACAATTGAAAAAGGAGATATGGTTGTCATTGCCTTAGCTTCTGCAAACCGTGATGAAACTGTATTTGAAAACCCAGAAGTATTCGATATTACTCGGGAAAATAATCGTCATATTGCCTTTGGTCATGGTAGCCATTTCTGCTTAGGCGCTCCACTTGCTAGGTTGGAAGCAAAGATTGCTATTACTACTTTGTTTAATCGAATGCCTGAACTACAAATAAAAGGGAATCGTGAAGAAATTAAATGGCAAGGTAACTATTTAATGCGTTCTTTAGAGGAATTGCCTTTAACTTTCTAGAATAGTAAAAGGAGACATGCATACATCGAAAATGATTTACATAGAGTATGTATGTGTTATTTAAATTCGAAACGGAAGGGTGAAGACATCCCAATGATCAACTAATTCTATTTGTAAGAGATCTTCGTTAAAAAACGAAATATTCTTCTGAATAGGGTTAGTCTGTACATTTATAGAAAAGGGATGTATTTCGCTCTGCGAATATATAGTCTTTTTATATGATTTGTGCTGCCTCCTGTTCAGAACATGAAATAGGAGGCTTTTTTATGTCGACAAATGTAGTAACGAAACAAAACAATGGGGTATCACAAGTATTAAAAAATCGGTTTGTTCAAGGGATTTTAGCATCAGCATTATTTTTACAAATAGGAATATGGGTTCGAAACTTTGCGGTATTACTATATGTAATGGAAATGACAAAAGGTGATGCTTTTGCTATTTCGATGATTTCAGTTGCTGAATTCGCTCCAATTTTTATTTTTTCATTTATTGGCGGTACTTTTGCTGATAGGTGGAAGCCAAAGAAGACAATGATATGGTGTGAGACGTTAAGTTCCATTTCAGTATTCGCTGTATTAATTACGCTTATGTTTGGAACGTGGAAAATTGTGTTTTTTGTGACACTCATCTCTGCAATCCTTTCACAGTTTTCACAACCATCTGGAATGAAGTTGTTTAAACAACATTTATCAACGGAACAAATTCAATTAGCAATGTCTATATATCAAACGATATTTGCAATATTTATGGTATTAGGACCAATCCTAGGGACATTTATCTTTCATAGTTTTGGAATTTATATTTCAATCATCATAACAGGCATCTCGTTTGTACTTGCGGCAGTTGTATTGTTATTTCTTCCGAAAGATCTTGAAAACGACGTAGAAAAGAAAGATATCACTCTGTTGCAGGAGATGAAGGACGGTATTAAGTATGTCAAAAAGAAAAAAGCATTAACTTTGCTGGGGCTTTGTTTTATGGCTGCAGGACTAGGTATAGGATTAATTCAGCCATTAGGTATATTTATTGTGACTGAGCAGTTAGGATTATCAAAAGAGAGTTTACAGTGGCTACTAACAGTAAATGGTGCGGGAATGATTGTTGGCGGGGCATTAGCGATGGTATTTGCGAAAAACGTTGCTCCGCAAAAGATGTTAATTATCGGTATGCTTGGTCAAGCAATTGGTATTAGCATTATAGGGTATTCTACAAATTTATGGGTTACACTTACAGCGCAGCTTTTTAGTGGTTTAGCTCTTCCTTGTATCCAAATTGGTATTAATACGCTTATTATTCAAAATAGCGATACCGATTTTATAGGTCGTGTAAATGGTATTTTAAGTCCGCTATTTACCGGTTCAATGGTAGTAACGATGAGTATAGCTGGCTCATTAAAAGAGATGTTTTCATTAAGTATGATGTATGAAGGGACGGCTTTACTTTTTATAATTGGATTATTGTTTATTATACCTATATACAATTTAAAGCCAGTAATAGCGATAGAAAGTGAAATAAGTGGTAAAGGAAGTGCTGTACAGAATGAATCCTAATCCAAATATTAAATACCCTATTGAAGGAAATCAAAACGTTCAATTTATAAAAAATACAATAACAAAATCTAATATACTTGTTGGTGACTATTCTTATTATGATGCGAAAGATGGAGAAAAATTTGAAAATCGAGTATTACATCATTATGAATTTCTTGGAGATCGCCTTATTATTGGAAAGTTTTGTTGTATTGCATCTGGAGTTAACTTTATTATGAACGGAGCCAATCATCGGATGGATGGATTTTCGGCATATCCATTTAATATATTTGGAAATGGGTGGGAGAAGTATACACCTAGTTTGTCTGATTTACCTTACAAAGGTGATACAGTTATAGGAAATGACGTTTGGATTGGTATGGATACAACAATTATGCCCGGAATAAAAATAGGGGATGGTGCAATCATTGCAGCTAAATCTGTTGTGACTAGAGACGTCGCACCATATACAATTGTTGGTGGAAACCCTGCAAATAAAATAAAAGAGAGATTTTCAAATGAAACAATTCAAGAATTATTGCAAATTCAATGGTGGCATTTTGATATTGAAAAAATAACTGGAAATATTGATGCTATTGTACGCGGAGATATTGAACCATTAAGAAAGCTAAAAAGGGAATAAAAAATGGATGACGAATAGTATCATACCTCCGAATTTTGTTAATGATAATAGAACAAGGAGGTGTGATACTATGGCACAAGACGTTTTATGTGAAGTAAACAACTGTAAATTTTGGGCGAACGGTAATAAATGTAGTGCAGAGGCAATTTACGTAGTAAGTCATAAAGGTAAACATGCATCTACAACGGAAGAAACAGATTGCAAAACATTCGATCCAGAAGTGTAAATTGTTTAAGGGTAGCCAAATCGTGGTTGCCCTTTTATTAATGATAGTATTGATAATAAATATCATTTTCATTCATTGATTTTAGCTTTTTTTGTTATTTTTTCATATTTTCTTCATAAGTGATGTAATCCAACTCAATTCATGTTCAATTCGTGATTTACTAAATTCAATGACTTCAGTAATAAAGGGTGAGGTAACCTCTAGAGACTGGATAGCGGTAAGTTGATTATGTAGTACGTTTTGACGTACAGTCAAAATCTCTTTTCTAGCTTCATATTCAAGTTTTTCAAATAGTGCGATACGAACAAGAAATTCTGCATTATTTGTCGCAAGTTTTTCGGGAAACTCTCGTAACATTTCAGAAAAAATTTCTTCTCCTGTTTCTGTTATATCGTACATATTTCGATTTGGTTTTCCAACTTGTTTATGTATTTTTTTCGTTATAGCACCCATATTTTCAAAGCGCCGAAGGGCAGGGTAAAGCATGTTGTGATTTAATTCAAAATTCTCACCTAAACGATTTTGAACATTTTTTTTGATTTCATATCCATGTTTTGGTCCTGTCGTTAATTCTGCTAGTAGTAAAATGTCAACGTACATAAAAATCCCCCTTATATATTTCTCAAGTTCTCTAATGAAAAATCTCCTTTAGTATATGTTAAAATAACATATGATAGTTTATACAACTTTGAACTGCCGACCTATCACTTTTATTGTAAAAGAAAAGGGAGGAAAGAACTATGGCTTCACCTGAAAATGTTATTTTAGTTCATGAAATTTCAAAGCTGAAAACAAAAGAAGAATTATGGAATCCATATGAATGGTATCGTTTGATGAGGGATAATCACCCAGTTCATTATGATGAAGAGCAGGATGTATGGAATGTTTTTTTATATGATGATGTAAATCGTGTTTTATCAGATTATCGCTTATTTTCAAGTAGAAGGGAGCGCAGACAATTCTCAATCCCTCCATTAGAAACTAGAATAAATATAAACTCTACAGATCCACCAGAACATCGCAATGTACGTTCCATTGTTTCTAAGGCATTTACTCCAAGAAGTCTAGAACAGTGGAAACCTCGAATACAGGCTATCGCAGATGAACTTGTACAGCATATCGAAAAATATAGTGAAGTTAATATCGTTGAACAGTTTGCTGCCCCTTTACCTGTTACCGTTATTTCTGATTTATTAGGAGTCCCAACAACAGATCGTAAAAAAATTAAAGAATGGTCTGATATTTTATTTATGCCGTATAGTAAAGAAAAGTTTAATGATCTGGATGCGGAGAAAGAGATAGCATTAAATGAATTCAAAGCATATCTTCTACCGATCGTTCAGGAAAAGAGATATCATTTAACTGATGATATCATTTCCGATTTAATTCGAGCTGAATATGAAGGCGAAAGATTAACCGATGAAGAAATTGTAACCTTTTCATTAGGTTTACTAGCGGCTGGGAATGAAACCACTACAAATTTAATTATTAATAGCTTTTATTGCTTTTTAGTAGATTCACCTGGAATTTATGAAGATTTAAGAAAAACCCCTAGCTTAATTTCAAAAGCGATTGAGGAAGTATTACGCTATCGCTTTCCTGTTACATTGGCCCGGAGGATTACAGAGGATACAAATATATTTGGCCCTTTAATGAAAAAGGATCAGATGATTGTTGCGTGGGTTAGTGCAGCGAATTTAGATGAGAAAAAATTTTCACACCCCTCTCAATTTAATGTACATCGAATAGGAAATGAAAAGCATTTAACCTTTGGGAAAGGTCCTCACTTTTGCTTAGGAGCACCACTTGCACGTTTAGAAGCTGAGATTGCATTAACTACCTTTATAAATGCTTTTGAAAAAATAGAGCTATCTCCATCTTTCTGTTTAGAAAAATGTATATTGGAAAATGAACAAACATTAAAATACTTACCTATTCGATTGAAAGCCAAATAAAAATCTCAACAAGGTGCATACATTTGCATCTTGTTTTTTGTTTCTCAATTGTGAGTTTCAGGTAATTACCTTAATATGGAGTTGTATAAAACGTAGAGGAGGATTCCTATGTTGACTTGTAATGGAAGTAAATCATTTCAAAAGTTTATTAAAGGTGTTACAGATCTTATGGAAAACGGTTTATTTGAAGAAGAAATAGTGTGTGGCATTGAAAAGTTACTAGAAGAACTTTTAGAAAAGAAAACATGGCTTCCGTTAGATAAACAGAAGGCGAATTCGACTCAATATGCACGACATTTATTGTATGAGGATCCGCTCAAACGTTTTGAAGTACTAGCTCTCGTATGGAAAGATGGACAATCTACACCTTTACATGATCATGACGGCACATGGGGGGTAGAAGGTGTCTTTTCAGGAAGGATAATGGTGCAGAACTTTATACAAACGAAACAACTTGGAAATTCACTTGTTTATTTAACACATACAGGAAATCTTTATTTGGGAGAAGGAGAAACCGATAAAGTCATTCCACCTGCGGATTGTCATATTCTTGAAATTAGCAAAAAGGAAAGCGTTATCACAATTCATATCTATGGAAAACGGTTAGAAAAGTTTAAAGTATATATCCCAACTGAAGAAAAAAATGTGTACATGTGTGAGACAAAATACATTAGTTATAATTCATAGTTTGAAATCCAAAGCTTTTTAAAAAGAAAAGCTTTGGATTTTATTTTTAATTATTTCTTGACCTGAAACGCTTTTCATAAATTATAAATAAGAAGTACCTCACGAGGATTGTATGAAAACGATACCTAATAATTAATTAGAACTCGTGTATTTATAGAAAGTGGTGAAGAAATAATGAAATTAATCGCAATTGATTTAGATGGAACTCTTCTTTCGGGGAATAAAATGATTAGTAAAGAAAATGCAGAAGCAATTCGAACATGTCAAGAAGCTGGCCATGTTGTAGCAATTTGTACTGGACGTTCTATTGTTGATATTGAACGATTATTGTTAGAAGTTGATTTAGAGTGTCCAATCATTGCGGAAAATGGTGCGCTTATATATAAAGATAAGAAAATGATGAAGAGATATCCAATTCAAAATATGCAGGCACTTGAAATTGTGGAATATCTTGAAGAGAATGGTTTATATTATCAGCTTTATACTGATAAAGGTGTGTATGTACCGGATTATGGAGTAGAGAGTGTACGTAATGAAATTGAGTATGTGAAGAATTCAAAAGAAAATTTCGACTTGAAAGAGTTAAAAACAATCGCAGCATTATATCTTGAGCATACAGCGTTTCATAGTGCGGAAAGTTGTAAGCCAATTGTAGAAACAGATATACATGTGCATAAACTATTACCATTTTCTTATGATATTGAGAAATTAAAAAAACTAAAAGAAACATTTATTCATAATACAGATTTAGCAATTACATCTTCATATTGGCACAATTTAGAGATTAATCATAGAGATGCTCAAAAAGGGAATGGATTATATACTTTAGCAGAATATCTTAATATTCCAGTTGAAAACACTGTAGCGATAGGTGATGGGCTAAACGACGTTTCTATGATGGAAAAAGCGAACATATCAATTGCGATGGGTAATGCAGTTGAAGAAATAAAAACAATCTGTAAATACGAAACGTTATCAAATGAAGAACATGGTGTGGCACATGCTTTATATAAATATGTAATGTAATTAAAAAAGAAAAAAGAATCCAAAGGGATTCTTTTTTCTTTTTTATTAGGGGTAAGGTATTCTATGAGATTCATAGAAGCCTTATTACATTTCATTATATAGAATATATTGGAATAAATGTTTATATTTTTCATGAAATTTGTGAATATTTTATGAATTTTATACTTGTTGCATTTTTATACCGTTATTAGTGACGCGTATGACCCTCAAGGAAAAATTCAGTGAATGTAAGGAGGAATGAACGAAATATCTACTAATTAAAGGTATATTCAGTATATACATTCTTTTCTTATTTTAATTGAAAAATAAAATTTGTGCGAATAATTATTCTACAGCTATATACCTACACTAGCTTTCTTCGTATAATGGAGAAGTATGAATTTTAGATTTGTATTAATTTTACATATTGAGGTGAAAAAGGAATGAATTCGCGGCTAATGGAACTTATTGATGTGAGTACAATAGAAACCATGGCAGAACAATTTTATAAATTAACTAACATATCACATCAACTTCTTGATGCTGAAAAAGAGTGTATTTTTTCATTCGGAATGAATGAGATAATTAAGAGTAAACTTCCAAAGATTGAAATCCCCATTTTCTTATACAATCAACATTTAGGATCTTTTGTTGTATGGTCCAAAAAAAGCGAAATTTTCAGTTGTCAAAAATACTTTGAAATGCTCTCAAGTTTAATTTTAGATGGCGCAATAAAAGTAATTCAAAGTAAAAAAACAACGTTGCTTTCTCAGAAAGAGGAGGAACTACATACGATTTTACAAAACATGCCTGTTATGGTCGATGCGCTTGATTATAATGGAGATTTTGTTTTGTGGAACCGAGAATGTGAAATTGTAACAGGTTATACCGCTGAAGAAATAATTGGAAATCCAAATGCACTTCAATTATTATATCCTGATCATAGTTATCGCCAGCAAATACAAAAGAAATTTTTAACTTGTGGAAAAAATTTCAGAGATTGGGAAATGCACTTAACATGTAAAAATGGTGAAATCAAAACAATAATGTGGTCTAATATATCAGAACAGTTTCCTGTAACAGGATATAGTTATTGGGCTGTTGGTGTAGATATTACACATTTAAAAGCGATAGAAGAGCAGTTAAAACAACAAACATCTGAACTGGAATTAATATTTAAAGCTTTACCAGATTTATGTTTCTTAACAGAAGATGATGGCACAATTATAGATTACAAAGCAGGATCTCCTACAAAATTTTACGTACCCGCAGAAGCTTTTATGGGAAAAAAGTTTTACGAAGTATTACCATCTTCAGTAGCACAGCAGTTTCAGGAAGCCATTAATCAAGTGAAGAAAAAAGGAACGAATGTAATTGTAGAATATCCACTCACACTTAATGGAAGTATTGATTTCTTTGAAGCTAGGTGCTTACCATTATTACATGATAAAATTATGATTATTGTACGTGACATTACAGAGCGAAAAAAGACAGAAGAATTGCTAAACAAATCAGATACGCTTGCAGCAATTGGTCAATTAGCAGCTGGGGTAGCTCATGAAGTAAGAAATCCCTTAACTGTAATTAAAGGTTTTATACAGTTATTCCAAATTAATAAAGAAGATCAAGAAAGATATTTTGATCTTATGCTTTCTGAAATTGAAAGGATAGAAGCGATCCTGCAAGAATTTTTGTCAATTGCTAAAACAGATGAGATAAATACAGAAAAGAAAAATATTTATCAAATTTTTAAAAATGTCGTATCGTTAATGAATACAAAAGCAATTATGACAAATATTCAAGTTGAACTATTTACGGATGACAAAGATATAATTATTGAATGCTCGGAAAATCAATTGAAACAAGTATTTATTAATATTTTGCAAAATTCAATCGAAGCTATGCCAAATGGTGGGGAAATTTCAATTCACATAAAAGAAATAAATGATGATGGTGTCATCATTCATGTAATAGATGAAGGAATAGGAATACCTGAAGAAAGAATTAAGAGATTAGGTGAACCTTTTTATAGTACGAAAGAAAAAGGGACTGGTATTGGATTAATGTTAAGTTATAAAATTATTGAAAGTCATCAAGGGACAATTAGTATCATGAGCGAGGTTGGTGTCGGGACAACAGTAACAATTTACTTACCGAAAGTACAAAGTAAACAATCTTTTTCTAATTGTGACGATAAATGTATAGCAATACGCACTAGTAGTAATTCTTAAATCAATTAATACCCAATAACAAAGCGATTAGTGAAAGCTAATCTTTTTGTTATTGGGTATTTTTTATATTTAATTTAGTAAACTTTATCTTTTCTTTACATTTGTTTTAATTTCTATTAAGTTTTAAACATTATATTAATATTTGTACAAAGCAATGTATAAAAATTGTACATTACTTTTAATATAGAAAAGTGATTATTATTTGGAATATTGTAAGGAGGAGATTATGACAAGGTGAAAAAACAAGAGAAGAAGAGTGGTAGAGTAGTACCTCTCCGGTTAAATATTTTATTCCTTTGTGTTTTTTTATTATTTTCTGGCATCATTATTCAGTTAGGAAAAGTGCAAATCTTTGATGGAGAAACATATAAAAATGAAGTAGAGAAGAGAGAAAATACAACCGTGGGCCTTTCTGTACCACGTGGGAAAATATTTGATCGTGAAGGAAATCCAGTAGTTGATAATAAATCTTTACGTACGATTACATATACAAAGGTGAAAGGTGTAAAACAAGAAGAAATATTAAAATCAGCAAGACAACTTGCAGACATTATTGAAATGCCGCAAGAAGATATAGATAAGTTAACTGAGACTGATAAGAAAGACTTTTGGATGCAATTAAATCCAGAACTTACTCAAGACTTAGTATCAAAAAAAGAAATAGATAAGTTCCGAGATAAGGATATTACCGGAAAAGAGCTAGACAAAAAAATAGAAGATTTAAAAAGGAAGCGCGTTACAGATAAAAATCTTCAAGAACTAACGGCTAAAGATATAGAAGTGTTAGCTATTAAAAGTAAAATGACCTCAGGTTTTCAGATGGCACCTCAAATTATTAAAAAGGACGTTAGTGAACAGGAATATGCGGTGATTAGTGAAAATTTAGCGAAACTTCCAGGGGTAGACGCATCAGTTGATTGGGAGAGAATCTATGTAAATGATGGTCTATTTCGTTCCGTTCTTGGTAACGTTTCAAATGCTGATGAAGGATTGCCACGTGAAAGATTAGATTATTATTTAGTGCGTGATTATAGCCGAAATGATAGGGTCGGCAAAAGTTATATCGAACAGCAATACGAAGATGTACTTCATGGTACGAAAAAAGAAGTAAGAAGCATTGCTGATAAACAAGGCAATACAATGAGAACGGAAACGGTTTCGGAAGGAAAAAGCGGTAAAAATTTAACTTTAACCATAGATATGGAATTGCAAAAAAAAGTAGAGGAGAGTATAGAAAAAATATTAAAACAATATAAAGGATCAGAATCAATGTTAGACCGTGCTTTCGTAGTGATGATGAATCCTAAAAATGGCCAAGTATTATCAATGGCTGGGAAAAGGCTTGTAGAAAAAGATGGGAAAATGGAAGTAGAAGATTATGCTTTAGGCACGCTGACAAGTTCATATGAGCTTGGATCAACGGTTAAAGGTGCGACAGTGTTAACAGGGTTTGAAACAAATGCAATAACTCCTGGAACACATTTTTATGATGCACCTATGAAGTTTAAAGGAACTAAGGAAAAGAAGTCTTGGAAAAATTTTGGTGATATAGACGATCTAAGAGCGTTACAAGTTTCTTCAAACGTTTATATGTTTAATATAGCATTAAAAATTGCTGGTGTGGATTATGTGAAAAATAGTTCACTAGATATTAAACAAGAATATTTTGATAAAATGAGATATTATTTCAGGCAATTTGGACTAGGCGTACAAACTGGTATTGATTTACCGAATGAAACTGCAGGACAAATTGGAAGAAAAGATAATCAGCCTGGTTTCTTATTAGATTATTCTATTGGACAATATGATACATATACACCACTTCAGCTTGCACAATATATTTCGACTATCGCAAATGGAGGGTATCGAATGAAACCACAAATTGTTCAAGAGATTAGAGAACAAACCGTTCAAAAAGATGAGGTTGGTAAAGTAGTACAATCAATAGAACCCGTTGTTTTAAATAGAATCGATATGAAACAAGAATATATTAATCAAGTAAAAGAAGGATTTAGAAAAGTATTTCAAGAAGGAGATGGAACGGGAGTAAGAGCGTTCCAAAAAGCACCATATAAACCAGCTGGTAAAACAGGGACCGCACAAACTGTATATGGTGGAGAAAATGAAATTGGGCGAAATGCGAAAGGCGATCGTAGAGAATGTTATAACTTAACATTAGCTGGATATGCGCCATATGATGATCCAGAAGTAGCATTTTCTGTTGTAGTACCGTGGGTTGAAAATGATAAATCGGGCATTAACTCCGATATTGGAAAAGAAGTTTTAGATGCTTATTTTGATTTGAAAAATAAGCGATTAACTGGTGAAGCGCCAAAAACAGATGCCTCTAAAGAGAATTAAAATGGACGAAACGTCTCTAGCATTCATGTGAACTAGAGGCGTTTTTATCTGGGAATAGATTAGAAATGAGGTATATATGAAGCCGTTTATTCTAAAATATTGGAGGAACATATGTAGCTACATCTTAATTATAATAGGGGTTATTTTTATTAATAAGTCATTTTTATTTTGTATGGTAGAAGGAATTTCGATGCAACCTACTTTGAATGAAAAAGATTATATACTTGTTAATAAGGTAAACGTCTGTTTATCGTCTTTTCATCATGGAGATGTTGTCATTATAAAAAAAGAAGACGAGCCTACTTACTATGTGAAACGAATTATTGGATTATCGGGGGATAACATACAACTAAAAGAGGATGAGGTATTTATTAACGGTAAAAAGCGTGATGAATCGTATATACATTTAGATATGTCACAAGTATCCAATCGTTTTTCAAATTTGAGAGAAATAAAAGTTCCTACGCATAAATTATTTGTGTTAGGGGATAATCGTAATCATAGTAAAGATAGTAGGAATACACTTGGACTTATTGATGAGTCAAATATAATAGGTAAAGTAGAAATGGTATTTTATCCATTTGATCATATAAAATGGATAAAATAATTCTATTAACTATTCACGTTTTATAAAATAAATCATATATTGATAGCATAGGACAAGCAGAGAAGCTTGTTCTAACCTCACAGAACACTCCTTATCACGGTTAGGCATCTACATAGGTAGATGCTTTTTTTATGTTGATGACTGAAAATTATTTATCAACATAATGTAGCAAGCATTTTAGGACTATTAGGGGACGATTACATGTACAAATAACAGTATGCTTTAATTAAAACAGTGAAATGTAAGGAGTGAGGAATAAGTGCTAAATATTTTAGTAGTTAATTTTCCAGCAGAGGGACATGTAAACCCTACATTAAATTTAGTGAAAGCCTTTACTGAACGAGGGGATAACGTACATTATATTACAACTGCAAACTTTAAAGATAGGATTGAAGATTTAGGAGCTACTGTACATACACATCCGGATCTATTAAAGGAGATTTCTATTGATGCTGAAACCTCATCTGGGTTAAATGCTTTCTTTCATGTGCATGTTCAAACTTCTTTATATATATTAGAAATTACGAAACAATTAAGTGAAAGCATAAATTTTGATTTCGTAATTTATGATATATTTGGTGCGGGAGAGTTAGTAAAGGAGTATTTACAAGTTCCAGGTGTAGTGTCCTCGCCTATATTTTTAATTCCTTCAGAGTTTTTGAAGACATTACCTTTTCATTCAAATGCAGATATACCATTCCAACCAGAGGAGATCTCTGAAAAATTACTAAACCAGATGGAACATGAATTTGGAGTAAAACCAAAGAATAATCTTCAATTTATGAATAATAAGGGTGATGTTTGTCTCGTATACACAAGTCGTTATTTCCAACCTAATAGCGAATCGTTCGGAGAAAATAACATTTTTATTGGACCGAGTATTTCAAAGCGTAAAACAAATATAAAGTTTCCACTGGAATCACTTAAAGAGAAGAAAGTTATTTATATTTCAATGGGAACACTGCTTGAAGGACTCGAACCATTCTTTAATACTTGTATTGATACTTTTTCAGATTTTGATGGGATAGTTGTAATGGCAATTGGTGATAGAAATGATATTTCTAAAATTAAGAAAGCACCAGATAATTTTATAATTGCTCCATACGTACCTCAATCAGAAATATTAAATGAAGCGGATGTTTTTATTACACATGGCGGCATGAATAGCGTACACGATGCCATTCATTATAATGTCCCATTTGTAATAATACCGCATGATAAAGATCAGCCTATGATAGCGCAAAGATTAACTGAACTGGAAGCAGCGCGTAGACTATTGAAAGAACATGTTAATGTGCACACTTTAAAAGAGGCTGTAACAGATGTTCTTTCAAACGAAAAGTATAAGCATGGTATACGAAAACTTAATGATAGCTTTTTAGAATGTGGTGGTTCAAAAGAAGTAATTGCAGTTATTGAATCTCTTTTAAATAAAGTGAAACTTTAATCGTTGGGGGTTTTACTGCCCGTAAATAGCGGGGGAAATAGTCGTAACTATATACAAGCATAGAGGTTCGTACCTTTATGCTTGTATATTCTTATCCAGCAAATTGCACAGCAGTATTTGCATGTAAAAAAGCAGTATCAAAAACGGGAACAGTAAGATCATTTTGGGAGATGAGTAAAGGTATTTCAGTACAGCCTAATAGTATACCTTCAGCGCCGTTTTGAATTAATGACTTTGTAATTTGTAATAGCTTTTCTTTAGATGCTTCTGAAATGATCCCTTTACTTAATTCATCTAATATGACATGATGGATAACTGTTCTTTCCTCTTCATTTGGGATAATTGTCTCAATGTTATATTTCGCTAATCGTGATTTATAGAAATCTTGCTCCATCGTTTGTTTTGTTCCTAATAGTCCGATACGTTTTATATTTTGTTTTACCATTTCTTTAGCACTTACATCGCCAATGTGAAGAAGCGGGATAGAGATTGCTTGTTCTACTTCTTCGGCAAATAGATGTACAGTATTTGAACACATTAATAAACAGTCAGCCCCAGATTTTTCAACCTTCTTTGCAACCGTGACTAGTTCATTTTTTACTTCTTCATATTGATGGTTTTGTAATAAAGTAGTTACTTCTCCAAAGTCCATACTATATAAAACTAGCTTCGCATTTTGATCGTATTGAGAGAGTGTAAGTGTATTAATATGTTTATAGTATAATGATGTAGATTCCCAACTTAATCCCCCAATTAAACCAATAACTTTCATAATGCATTCCTCCCGAAACGATTTTGAATTTATTATTTCATAATTCCGATAAGAATACAATGATTTAAATGTACTATTTAACGAAAAATAAAAATAGTTAGAAAAGTATTGAAATTTATGCTTTTTAGTGCCATAATACGAATTACAAATTAATACTTATCCAGAGAGGTGGAGGGAACGGCCCTAAGAAACCTCAGCAACCCCTATGCAATTTTATAGGAAGGTGCTAATTCCGCAGAGGACACGATGTGTTTTTTGAAAGATAAGAGGATTCTTGAACGTGAAAGAAAATGACCTCTTATGTAAGAGGTCATTTTTTTGTTGTATAGAAAGGAAGTGTCGATGCATAATTCATTTTTAAAATAAATATAGAATAATAAAAGTTGACCAATATGAGAGGGGAATTGTAATGAATAAATTATCAACAAAGTTAGTAGTAGCAATCGGGATTGGAGCAGCCTTATACGGGATATTAGGACTTTGGGGATTTTCTATTGCACCGAATACATTTATTAAACCAGCATTAGCTATATTAACTGTTTTTGGAGCATTATTTGGTCCAGTGGCAGGACTCTTAATCGGACTTATCGGTCATACCGTAACAGATACGATTGCTGGCTGGGGGATTTGGTGGGGCTGGGTTATTAGTTCAGGGATTATTGGTTTTTCAATGGGTCTTATTCAAAAAAGAGTTGGTTTTAGTGTGAAAAACGGGTCATTTAACAAGGGAGATATTTCTTATTTAGCAATTACTGGGTTAGTTGGTATTGTCATTGCTATTATATTTGCTGGGGCATTCGATATTATTGTGATGGGAGAACCATTTGACAAAATTGTTATACAAGTATTAGGAGCAACAATTTCCGATGTTATCGTATTCTTAGTTCTTGGATTGCCACTTACAATTGGCTTGGCGAAATCCAATAAGAAACATGCACATTTAAAAATTGAAAAGTAGGGATGTTAACATGCAACCAATTATTTCGTTTGAACAATTCACCTTTCAATACGGGCATGCTGCGCAGCCTACTTTAAGTGATATTACCTTTCATATATACCCTGGGGAAAAAGTGCTAATTGCTGGACGAAGTGGTTCAGGAAAGTCGACATTAGCTCATTGTATCAATGGGCTAATTCCATTTTCTTATGAAGGGATTAGTACAGGTAACGTATTAATTGCCGGTAAAGACCCGAGGGAAGGCAGTATTTTTGAACAGAGTAAACATGTGGGAACAATTTTGCAAGATCAAGATGCTCAATTTATTGGTATGACAGTAGAAGAAGATGTAGCTTTTTATTTAGAAAATGAATGTGTAAATCAAGAGGATATGAAAAAGATTGTTTCGGACTCATTAAGAAAGGTGAAGATGCATACGTTTCATAAACAAAGTCCACATGAATTATCAGGAGGTCAAAAACAAACAGTTTCTCTTGCTGGTTTATTAACAACAAATGCGGATATATTATTGTTCGATGAACCGTTAGCGAACTTAGATCCGCTAAGCGCCTTACATACGATAGAACTTATGAAAGATATACATGAGCAATATAATAAAACGATTGTTATTATCGAACATAGAATAGAAGAAATTTTAAAGCTGGATTTAGACAAAGTTATATTAATTGATGAAGGTAAAGTCATTGCAATAGGAACACCAAAAGAAATCTTAGCGTCAAATATATTACCATGTATTGGCTTAAGAGAGCCTATTTACATCGAAGCATTAAAGAGATTACATTTTGATAGTAATAATGACGTAATATATCCAATGGAAAACCTTCAAAAGGAAAAGGTAAGCAACGTTATAAGAGAGTGGATGGAGAAACAAGTCATATTAAAAGGTAATACTAAAAACAAGGAATTACTTAAAGTGGAGAATTTATCATTTTCATACCCTAATAAACAAAAAGTATTAGAAAATGTAAACCTTTCAATATATGAAGGAGAAATTGTGGCACTGTTGGGACATAATGGAGCAGGGAAATCAACATTAGCTCATAGTCTTATAGGCATAAACAAAATGAAAAATGGGGAAATCTTGTTAGAGGGTGAAGATATTAGTTCTTGGTCTATTCGTAAACGTGGGGAAACCATATCTTACGTGATGCAAAATCCAAATCATATGATTACACAGCCCACTGTTTTTGAAGAAGTTTCATTTACATTAAAATTAAATAATTTTTCTAAGGAAGAAATTAAGAATAGAGTAGAAGAAACTTTAAAAATTTGTGGTTTATATCCATTTCGTAATTGGCCAATTCAAGCGCTAAGCTATGGGCAAAAAAAGAGAGTAACAATCGCATCTGTATTAACAATAGATCCCAAGCTTATCATATTAGATGAACCGACAGCGGGACAAGATTATTATCATTATAAACAATTTATGTCGTTTATTAAAAAACTAGCTAAAAAGGGAATCTCATTTGTTTTTATCACTCACGATATGAATCTCGCACTAGAATATGCAGACCGTGCAGTAGTTCTACATGAAGGGAAAATTATTGCGGATAATACAGTGTCTAATGTATTTGGTGATCAAGAAACCTTACAAAGAGCCAACTTAAGAGAGAGTTCTTTAACCAAGCTTGTTAAATTTAGTGGGATTGTATGTCCAGAAAAATTTATGGAGCTTTATTTAGACAGTAATAGGAGGGAGGAAGGTGCATAGTACATATTTTCATCGTATGGATGGGGTAGTAAAATTGTTTTTATTTATTTTTTGTATGACGATTACTTTTTTGTTTTTTGATTTTAGGTTGTTGCTAATTTTATTTATTATTGGGTGTATTGGACTCGGAATTGCTAAAATTCCATTTCGTAAAATTTTAATTGTTTTTAGTGTCATATTTACATTTAGTTTATTAAACTCTGTCATGATTTTATTTATTACACCCACTCATGGATCTGAATTAACTGAATCATATACCTCGTTTTTACATATTGGATATGCAACAATTACATATGAAACATTATTTTATGCAGCTACACTTTCATTAAAGTATTTTACGTTATTACCATTTACACTTCTTTTTATTTACACGACAGATTCAAGTGAATTTGTAAGTAGTTTAAATAAATTTGGTATTCATTATAAGATTACATATGCAATAAATATTGCACTGCGTTATATTCCTGACATCCAGTCTGAGTATAAAATTATTAAACACGCGCAAGAAGCGAGAGGAGTGGCTTTTGAAAAAGGAGAAGCAAGTTTATGGGTTCGTATGAAGAACCGTGTTTTAATTTTCTGGCCACTAATCATTCATTCTCTAGAAAGAATAGATACGGTTTCAAATGCAATGGATTTAAGAGGATTTGGAAAGAAGGATAAACGTACATGGTTTTATACAAGTAAGGCGAAACGTGAAGATTTCATCGCTTTATTTGCCGGTGTTTTCATATTCATTGTTGCCGTATATTTAAAATTAAACGTATTTCAAAACTTTTGGTATCCATTTTAAAGCACTCTTTAAACGAGTGCTTTTACTTATTTTTATGTAGACATGCTCAAAAAAGGGATATACACATAATGTATAATACGAACCAGTTAAAATGATCAACTACCTATTAGTTTTCAAACCAAAAGGAGGAGAAAATATGAGTTACGGTGGTTCTTGTGGTTTTGGTGGAGGTTTCGCTTTATTAGTTGTGTTATTCATTCTATTAATAATTGTAGGATGCAGCTGCTGGGGCGGAGGATACTAATTTTTAATTAGTCTTCACAAATGTAAACTAAAAAACATTGAAGATACTTATGTATCGAAACAAATAAAAAAGGAGCGACTATGCTCCTTTTTTATTTGTTTTAATGCGTATTCTTACTATATTTTGGGAACGTAATCGTTAAAGTCGTTCCTTTACTAACGATACTTCGGATTTTTAAATTTCCATACATCGTCTCAATAATCTTAACAGCAACCATCGTACCTAAACCGGTGCCTTTCGTTTTTGTACTAAAATACGGTTCAC
Organism: Bacillus cereus group sp. BfR-BA-01382; assembly: GCF_022663475.1. Taxonomy (NCBI): domain Bacteria; kingdom Bacillati; phylum Bacillota; class Bacilli; order Caryophanales; family Bacillaceae; genus Bacillus; species Bacillus cereus group sp. BfR-BA-01382. The sequence continues at coordinate 110,629 of NZ_JAKUFQ010000006.1, read as the reverse complement.
CGAATCGATGTATTTGCTCCTGTGACATTCCAACTCCACTATCTTCAATTCGTATTTCAACTTTACTATTATTGATAGATGAGGAAATATTTAAGGTACCACCATTAGGCATTGCTTCAATACTGTTTTTTATTAAGTTTAAAAAACATTGTTGAAAGTGTTGTTTATTACCAACAATGGTTGCCTCAGAAAAATCCTGTGTAATATGTATCGTATTCATATTACACAATGGCAATATCATATTAATAACTCGATTTAACTCTTGTTTTACTGAAATTTGATCTAATTTTTCTGGAGAAGGTTTGGCAAACGTTAAGTAATCATCGATAATTTCTTGGGCACGATTTAACTCTTCAAGTATATGTTTAATATATTCGTCTCTTGATTCAGGAGTTAAATTTGGTGTTTTTAAAAGCTGTGTAAATCCTTTTACAACCGTTAAAGGATTCCTTACTTCGTGCGATATACTTGCAGCGAGTTGGCTAACAATCTCCATTTTTTCCATTTTAATTAATTTTGAGCGCATTAATACAGCATCTTTTATAACTTCATTTATATAAACAATAAATAACATTAAAGTAGTCGGTAATACCATGAAATAAATAATATACAAATTATTCACTTCAAAATCTGATAAAGTTAATACAATTACAGTTGTAAATATTGCTAGGAAAAAGGTTAAAAACATGGAAAAAGCTACTTTAAGCTTTCTATTATATGTATTAAATTTTGAAGATGCGAGTGCTGTAACGATGAACATTATTCCGTAAACAACGACTGTTAGCATATTAAAGCCATAAAATATAAATCTTGTAATTAATAAAATTGTAAACAATATGATACCGACAGGGAATCCACCATAAAGCGTACCTATTATGACCGGAATTTGTCTTAAATCATGAATACAACTTTCATCCATATAGATAGGGTATCGCATACATAAAATAAGCGGGATACTAGAACAAAGGGTAATCAGTAATATTTTGTATTTTTTCAAATAATGCCTGCTATCATATATGAAATAAAAAACAAATATACTACATAAAATGTATAGAAGGTTATTTAATACGTTTTGGTTAATATAAACAAAGTCCATAATATTTGCCTCGTTATTCTGAATTTACTTAACATATGTATTATACATGATAACATGTGTTAGGATGTATAAACCTTGTTCATACAAGATTTATTTAGCTTGTTTTATAAAATGCAAACATTAGCTATTCAAAGATACTTTTACCAAAACTTTTTACTGCTTCTTTCTGCATGTTCGGTAAAACATGGTGGGTTATGTTGCTACTATAAGAAACGTAGGTATTCTTTTTTAAACTCATCCTTTTAATTTCTAGCCACTGAACGAGATAGTCTTTTAAAGTAAGCTTAGACGGTTCCACAAAAGTCCCTTCATTTAAATCCGTAATCTTTTTCGCCACATTTTTTACTGCTTCTTTTTTGTCTTATAACCAGAAAAACACTAAGTACTTATTTCCTCTTTTTCGAATATGTCCTTTCACTTAAAACACTCCTTCATTTTGTTTTGAATTATATTGTATAAGTCTAGTTGTAATGTTGCTACTTTGAAAATTGCATAGTTGGACATATGAGCGATGGATATATTTTACCATATATGAACAAATTCAGTTATAGGATATGATATGTAAGTTACTGCTAATTTTATATTTACAATATACTGAAAATTAAGTAATGCAAAAAATGGAAATATAAAATAATGCAAGGGGGAAAGAAAATGAAAAAGGTTTTTGTAGTGTTTTTTGTACTAGCATTCGCATTTATGTCTATCAATTCTTCAAAAGTTATGGCTTACGGAAATCATAAAGCGGATCTTTATACAAGCGGCGGATCTCAATTATTGAATTATGTTGGATCTAAACAACCTTTATATAATGATCCTGGTAACCTAAATGTAGTAGGTTATGTTGCTTATCAACCTGTTAAAGTAAAACAAGCATGGTATTTAATTAATACATTGTTAGGACAAAAATGGATAGGTTATAACCTTTAAAAAGCACTCATAATGAGTGCTTTTTTTATTTATATATAAGTCTATTTATAATTTTGGTGCTATGAAAATTACATATTTGGACATATGAGTGATGGATATATTTTATCATATTTAGATTGTTATTAAGGAATAAAAAAAGAGCCATAGGGCCTCTTTTTTTGCTGTATTCATGGAAATAAAATTAAAAGCGTTATTTTATTATAAAAAAATAGGTGACTCAACAATTGTGCTAGCCGAGTCACCTAGTACTATCGAACCAAATAATGTACTTTTTCTATATGTAGTTATGGGGAGTTCTTAGAGGCTAGCCCAATAGACAGTTAAGGGACAAATAAAATCATTTTAGAGAGTTTTACATTTTGTTATGTTAATGCTACAACAGCAAGAGTTAAGCCCAACGTATTTAATGTATTAGAATATGGTCCTACATTAACAGTAAGAGTACTTGTTATACCTGGAGGTGTAGTGAAAATTGCGGGTGCTGATACAGAAGTGAATCCGGCTGTATATCCTAGAGAAGTACCTGAGCCAATGATAGGATTATTATTCAGATACATAGTTATACCTGCCGAATTACCCCCTGGTTGAATAATAACTTGCACTTCATAGATTGCCAAATAGGTTCTTCTACCTTCAAGTAAAACAGTTGTTGGTGGTGTGAATGAGATTGCCGTACCATTAGAATTTACCACGGTATCTAGTGGAATCGCAGAGTTTACAGAAACTATTGATGGGGTAGTTTGAACAACATTTAAACTGTTAGCCGTGGGAGATGGACAAGAACAAGGTTTGTGAATGTTAGAGTTGTTATCATTTTGGTAATTCACAAATAATCAAGCTCCTTTGCGTAAGATAATTTTTTATCTTATATAAAACGTAGCCTTTTTGTATCTAAGTTATTTTTAATAAGTTTTTAAAGATAAGTCGAATATTGTTGGTCAGTCGACTTTTGAAATTATTTGAAACTCTGGGATTTTAAAGTGCGTTTGATAAATATATATGAAAAATTTTTTAAGGACATTACTGTAAGTTAGGAAACATAATAAAAAACGGTAAAATGAGGGGAGTAAAAGGAAAAGAACCCTTTATATAAAGGGTTTTTCTGGTGATTTAATATATCAATTACATTCGTGGTAATATTCATCACATGAATCGTTATTATCGTTACAGTATATACAAAATGTTTTTTGAACAAATAAACTAACTACACTAGTAGAACCTTCCTGCTTTGTAAGAGTAAGACTTTGAAAATCTTCAACTTGAAATATTTTTGTTTGAACAGGTTGTAATGTAGTAGTAATTGGTACGCTAGATCTTCTTGTTAGAATAGTTACTTGAACGGGTGCACTCATCCCGACAACGAATAACTGAATTAATGTTTTATTATGATTGTTTGTAAAATCCTCAAATACAGTTTGTGGAGCGGTGGTTTCAAGGAAAACTGACACAGGTATATTTCCATTTGCATTTTCTGCAGAACCAGCTATCGTATGAGTTTCAATAAAACAGTTATTTTTTTGATTGTTGGAATGTGATTGGTTTTTATAATATTTTTTACCATCTTTATAAAATTAATCAGCCATATGAATTTAAAGCTCCCTTCTTTTGGATATCTATATAGTCTATTTAATAAAGTGAAGTAGTGCTTGTACAACATAATAAAATCCGCTCTCGTAATTATCTAAAAATGTTATTTGGAAATTAAAGAGCGCCATTCAAGGCGCTCTCGGATAAACATTAATATTGAAAAAGAATACCACATTATATTTTATGCATGTTCTTAATAAATGTGTAGTTTTTTAGCAAAATCCTTATTTGAAAACAAGAAGCCCTAGAGTTAGGGCTCTAAGGCTTCTTATTTTGGTATTCTCACATGGTTTTTCAAAAAGAATAGAACATATTGAAGATAACATGTGAATGTTTCATAAATGTATCAAAAAAGTGAACAAAATTGCTAGTGGAGAAGAAGCAGAAATGAAGTTTCTAATACGTAAGTACGTGAAAGGTATTATTTCCGGTGAATAAAATGCGCATGGGACACCTAATCATTATTTTATCGGGGGAAAAGAATATGTTATGAACTTGGTTGAATGAAAAAATGAAAATTTTACTTTTAGAGTGAAACTAAACAAAAACGCTATTTTATTAGAAAAGGAGAATGAAAATGGAGGTCCAGTTAATTCACGAACAAACATATAAAAGTCAGTATGATTTAGAAAGTGCAGTAGAAAAATTCTACGATAGTCTCCGAGAAGAATTCGGAATGGTTGAGGACGAGGATATCAAGCAATTTGACCATATAAGCAGAGTATTTGAAGCGACGGCCGTAATGGAGAATGGTTTGAAATTGAAGGTAGAAATATTCTTTGCGGATGATGCAGACGAAGATGAATCATGGGTTTGTAAAGCTTATCAAGTAGCTTAATAGAAACTTCATTTGAAAGGAAAGTGATCAGGGTGGAAGTTCAATATGATGCGCAGGGCCGAATGAAGTATCATCCTGATTACGATCCGAATCATAAGAAGCCGTATACAACGAAAGAATTAGCCTACATATGTAAGTATTATGGATTCGGAAAGGTGAAGGGAATTGCTTTAGCATTAGGAAGAACGGAATTAACGATAAGGCAGCTAGTAAATACTCTCCGGAAGAATGGAATGTTTGAAAAATATAAAACTATGGGTGAGTAATTACAATAAAAATTTCATTTTATAGAAATAAAAACCCTAGTTTCCTAGGGTAATGGTATAACTGCCAAATATATTTTATTCGTTTATATTGTAACTTAATATTACGTTAAATACATCAGGTAAATGAAACCAATTGTAGAAAATAAGAGCAGTTAGCAAAAGCTAACTGCTCATCTCCAAGGGGGAACAAGGAGAAAATCTAATGTCATATATAGTATTGACGTAATATTTAGTTTTATTCGTGAAGAATTACATTTAACTTAATGCATAAGCAATGATTAAAGTTAGTGTTAAAAACACTGATAATAACAATGTTAGCAGAACTGTTACTATGCTTCTAAGCATTGTTATCCAATTACCTGCTTTAGAGAATCCTTTAATACCAGCAAAAAAAGTTCCTATTGAAAAAATGAGTACAAAAAATAAAGGGTGAAAATAAACGATTTTTATAAACGACGCATTCATTTCAGGTGTGCATACTTCAAGATATAAAAGAAAAAAAAGCAATGCAAGCGAATGAAAAAATAAAAGACCATAGATTTATATTATGCTTCATAGGTTGCTCCTTTGTTATCAAAATATTGCTATTAAATTTTAATGGAAAATATAAGAAAAATATAGTGGTTATAAATTGGAATGAATTTTTAAACAAAATAATCCTTTTGTTTAAAGAAAAACAAGCTACCACGTTACAATGATTGGAGATATTTTCCGATATATCCTTAAGAGGGTGGGAATAGAAAGAGTATCTTCTAGAGGAAAGGAATTAATTTATGTTAGGAAATTGGTTGGGTAAATTAAAATAACCTAAATGTATACAAAGATATAAACTTATTAATAGTCATGACAATGAAGATTTTAAAACTGGTAAGATGGGAATAGTTAGTTATTTCAAATGTGAAAAGTGTGGGAAAGAGAAGGAAATCAGCAAATATACTAATGATGTTAATAGTGACTATTGGGATATTTAAAACAACATTCGAATATCGTCCAGCTAGAAAACTAGAGGACACCAATTCATTAAAGCAGCAATTAAGGCTGCTTTACGAATGGGTGTCCTTTTTATTTTGAAAAGGGAGATGGGGTAATGGAGGGGTTAAAAAATCAGTTACATGAATGGAAAAAGAAATCCAAGCAAGAAAAGAAGAAAAAACCAAAAGAGAAATTAAGTACTCGTGAAATTGAGGATTTAATGGGGATGCATAGACCTTGTTATGAACGAAGACGTGGAGCAATAAGACAAAAATAATCTAAAAATAAAAAGGAGCGGTCTTATATGACTAAACAATTATCTTTCTTACCAAAAATTGATAGAACAGCGAAACAAGAGGAATTAGAAGGCGTGTTGGAAAGTGTACGTATACATAGGAAATGTGAAAATTAGAAACAGATTCTTTCTTCTAGTAAAAATTGAAGTGGAAGTTGGAAATGTAGCCATAGAGGAATTTGTTTTTATTCGAATATCTGAGCAAGAAGCTAGAACATTGTTAGTAGGGGGTATTCAACGTTGTACTATTTCTAATTGTATTCCTAGGTCTCATGATGATTTAGAAGTAGAATTCATTTGTGTTTTAATCGTGGGTGGGGAAGCATTTGCGGTTTTTGATGTAGAAGACGATGTTGATGAAGCTGTACTTGTTCCAATTTCATTAAGAGAAGCCGAGCGTTTAATCTGTAGAGGAGCAAGACGATGTACAGTTATTAATAGATAAGAGTAAGCCTTTTTATGTTGTATATGTTGAAGATCTTTTAAATGAAAATACCCTAAATCACGGATACATAAATCATTTGGTGCTACAGTTGGAATACACAGAGAACCATAGGTTCGATTATGTTGTTTCCCTGGACCTGTATGGATATAAGGAATTGTCCGCTTAATAGGTCATATTCAAGTTGAATTTTCATCCCAGCAGTATGGCTACATCCTCCAGCCCAGGATAAATGGTTGAAAATATATCTGGAAGCTGAAATGCAGTGGAATCTAAAATGCGAATACGCTTGAAAACAGAGGTGTATGGAGAAGAAAGTGGTATAGATGAAGTTAATTTGTTATTTAGAAGGTTAGTCAATATATGTTGCAAAAACTGAACGGCTGATTTATTAAACCTTTGATTCAGTCCTTCCTGACTGATGAGTACTTCTGTGGATGATTCTAAACAGCTAGATAACTGAGCTAAAGAGGTTGTAGCGATATTTTGACTCATCCATATACATAAAGCGACTAAATCTTACTGGTTCGTTGCACGAAACCAACATCTCTAGCAAGATCCCGTAAGGTATTTGGAGATAAAAAACTTTGAATCTCTTGAGCAAATAGTTGTAATTCATCAGATACAGAAATAGACATACAAAAACGCCATCCTTTCCTATGATTCTACAAAAAGAATAGCGTATTTTTTCATTTTAGGGGAGATTTTGTTGAATTAGCTTGATAGCGATTAGTGGTACCCCTTATAGGATAATAGAAGTTTTGCATTTTCAATTTTTTTACACTCTATTAACAAGGCAGTTATAGCATCCTGGTTTAGCGTTAAGAATATGAATATATTCTACTTCTTTATTATCAAAAATTTCATCTATATTTTCTCTTAAATTTACACCTTCTGTAACCCTTGCTTCTACAATCATTGAGTCAGCATTGTAGCCGTGTACAGATAGATACCTATGATGTAACATATGCGGAATTTCATTTACATCTAGCTTAGCAGTAGTTGCTCCCTTTCGTATAAATATAGGACCACTTGCTTTATAAGGCGAATTAACACTATGATATTGGTAATTCAGTAAAATTACCTCTTCTGCTACCTCTGCATCCTTCAAACTTACCCTGCAAGGATATCCAGGATTTTTATTTGCTATTATTTTGACTGCCCCGATATTTTTTAATACTTCTTCATTCATTAGAAATAGGTTATTAAACTCCTTCTCTTGTAACGCAACGATTTGAAAGTTATTTCTCATATTCTACCCCTCCTTAATTAGTTGTTATAAAGCAATTCACTAATGATGCTACCACTAAAGTTCATAAAACTTGTTCAATAATGCTGCCCGTTTGTTGAGGATTGAATTAAAAAGCCTACAATTCTATAACAGAGAAAAAATTGCTTATTATTGTTCAATACAAAGTTGTTTACTTTTAATCAATCAGTAATGATTTATCGAAAAATACGATGAGTACAAAGCACTCTTGTTAATTCATGCTATCTTTTGTTAAAGAACGTGAATTCAGTCAAGTTCTTGGTTTACGGTATTTCCACTATGGAAAGCCCGGAATTGACTCGGTGAAAATCCTGTATTTCTTTTAAATGCATTATAAAAGCTAGATACACTTTGATAGCCTGTTTGATAACCAATCTCTGTACTATTAAAGACCGTTGTCAAGAGCAGTTCCTTTGCTTTCTTAACTCTGATCCTTTCTAGATATATTCGAGGAGTATACCCTGTTCTTTCTTTGAAACTCCGATTTAAATGAAAACGACTAACTCCTACCCTTGATGCAATTTCATTTAAAGACATGTTTTGAACATAATTATTTTTTATCAATCGCATAGTATCTTCTAAAACGCATTCGAACGGGTCGTATATTTTTATATTTAGATCTGATCGGCATCTTTTGCATGGGCGATAGCCTGCCCTTTGAGCTTCTTGCGCATTTGAAAAAAAGGATACATTTTCATAATTAGGAACCTTAGACTTGCAAGAAGGCCGGCAGAAAATTCCAGTTGTCTTGACTGCGTAAAAGAATATCCCGTCATACGCTGAATCACATGATACTGTTGCTTTCCACATGGTATCTCTAGAAAGGTTATTTTGATCTTTCATTAGATTTTAATCCTCCCTTGTAGGCGAAAATCTTATTACTTAAAATCATATAAATCACATATATAGCCACGACAATTAACGGAACAAATATATACAATTGAAAAAATGGAATCACCAGCAAACATAAAATGAAAGAGATTAACGATGCCCACCATGCCAGTGTGTTCTTCCTAAATAATTTAACGCCTGCCGCCATTGAAAGAACATAAACTAGAATCCCAAGAGAAGTCGGTATAAACAAAATATCATCAAACGTTAGTGACAAAGCTTTTGTCACTAACACACCTGCTACCGAAAAACAGATAACAAACAATACCATCTGTCTTGGAATTTGAGTAGTTGCATGCAACCTTGAGAAAAATTTTGGGAAAGCACCATCTCTGCTTAATGAATATCCTAATTGCGTTAGGCTGGCTACAAAAGCATTCGCTGTCCCTGTACAAATAATTAAAGCTAAAACAGCTGTAACGACTTTGGCACCTCCGCCTACTGTACCTCCCATTATAACACCGATAGGAGACAGGTTGCTTTCTTGACTGCCATACGTGGCCGTTCCAATAGTGACAAGACTTAGCGCTAAAAATAATAATCCAATGACAACTGCACTAATAACTGCTCCTTTGACAATATCTTTTTCTGGCCTTTTAAAGTGCTCAGCCAGATTACAAATCGCCTCCCAACCGAAAAATGCCCAAAAGATAACCGTTATAGCGTTCCCGACAGAAAACCATCCATTTGGAACAAAGGGAGTAAAATTCCCCCATTGTATTCTTGGAAATGCCACAAATACAGCTGACGCTAAAAGAATCAGTAATAAGGAACTTAAAATCACTGCAACTTTACCACTAACATTTACGCCGTAATAATTGGAAACACCTGCAATTACCAAAATAAAGACGGCAATTATAATTGTTTCAAAATGCGAAAATCCAAATGCCTGACTGACGTAAAAAGCACCAGTTAAAGATACAATCGTTTGACCAACTGCTGCTGTTACAAAGTAAAACCACCCAACGATATTGCCAAGATGATATCCAAAAGAATTTCTAACAAAGGTTGCTGCTCCACCAGAATCAGGATATATCCGTGCCAAACTAGCAAAGGAATAAGCAAGCGGAAAACTAATTATAATAACGATAAACCAGGATACAATAGATGCAGGGCCCGCTATTGAGGCCGTTACCCCCGATAAAAAAAGGACACCTGATCCTAGAATAGCTGAAATGTATAACGCAATTCCTTGAAATAATCCAATGGCTTTATTGTTCATGATCTCCCCCCTTTTATAGGATTTAGTGTACTAGTAAAAAGGGGGGGATTCTTCTTGTTTTTTGCGGTTTAATTCGTTTAATAAAACAATCAAAAGCATTTTTATTATATTTCTTCTTCAACAATCGGGCCAGATTGTTGAAGAAAGTAGCCTGTTCCAATAAAGAACTTTATTATTCAGTAAACAACTTGTCATGAAACCATAAAACGAACCGAAATTTTTCTTAAGGGTAGAAAATTCGGCTCGCTTTATGTTGGGATTTGCTTAGCTTATATTTTCGTTAAAATGTGGGCGGGATCCCATGCCCATCAAGCTAACATTTTGAGACATCTCCATTACGAGAAATCTTCAAGAAAACAGACTTTGAAGTAAGGATACTATATACACGTATAGTACTCGCTAATTGGTGCTTTGGCTTTATGGATGCTTATAGTAATCTATATAAAATAATCTTTTTTTATAAATAAAAGGGCCTGATGTGAGAGAAAAGGCCTTTTCAAAAATTGCATATGAGGAAAATCAATGTCAATAGTTTAATACCAATAAATAAGAATTAATTCCAGGTATTAAGTATTGAGAAATAAAAAATATTTAACGCAACAAATTGGTTAACTTTATGAGCTAACCAATTGTTACACAAAAGAAAATTAGGCCCTCTAAGTAATAGATGTGTAACTTAAAGTTACAGTTATAGTGTAAGCGAGATTGAAAATGTTATACGAAAGTAATTCTGTTAAAAAGTTTCATTTTGTCATAAATAAAAGAGCAGTTAGCCCAGCCTAACTGCTCGATACAGAGGTAATAATCTAGCTACATAGATATTATATGCTGAGTTATTGATTTTATTTGTGTAAAAAACAAAAGAGCAGCTAACAAAACCTAGCCGCTCTAAACAGTGATGTGTCTCTAGATGTAGTTGTAGTATAAACAGAATGCTGAGTTTTATTCATGGGGAGATAGAAATGAGCTTGAAAATAGAATATAGTCCGGCTAGAAAACTAGAGGACACCAATTTTTAGAGCCGCGATAAAATTGTTTTAAGAAAGGGTGTTCTCTTTATTTTGAAAGGGGATTCGGGAAATGAAGGTATTAGAATAGAAATGTTTAAAAAACGCATAGATTGATAAAAAGTAAAGGGCGAATTCCTTATGAGAATAAGGAATATTATCATTTTTGTTACCATTTTCTTCTATCCTTATATATAATTGATTTGTATTTTATATATAAATTAGGAGGGAATTTATGACTACAAATAAGGACTACATTCGTTATATCCGGGGAAAAGTAGGGCATGATTTAATATTTCTTAATTTTGCTGGAGGTATTGTTTATAACGAACGAAATGAAATTCTTTTACAAAAACGGGGAGATAGAAATGAGTGGGGTCTACCAGGTGGTGCTATGGAACTTGGAGAATCTCTTGAAGAAACCGCTAAACGAGAAATATTTGAGGAGACAGGATTAAATGTTGAGGTTGAACATCTTATAGGTGTCTACTCTAAATATTCTGGTGAGTTTCCGAACGGAGATAAAGCTCAGACTATCACTCATTGTTTTCAATGTAAGCCAATTGGTGGAGAACTTACTGTAGATGGTATTGAGACTTTGGATTTAAAATACTTCCCAATAGACCAAATACCAAAATTATTCACAAAACTACACGAAGATGCCTTAGAAGATTGGCTTTCCAAAAGAAAAGGTGTATTTAGATAAAACACTTTCAAATTAATTATCCATAATCTTTAACTAACGGGCGCTTTAATTGAGTAAGAAAATAAAAACTTTTAACTTCCGCTAAAGATAATTATGTTAATGATTTAGTGATGGCAGTCCTGTTAAGGACAAGAAGAGGAACGTATAAAAATAGAGTTGTAGAAATAGAAAGAGTGGATTCCATGTGAGAGAATAGGGATCCACTTTTTTTCTTACAACTGATAAAGAGACACTATATCTGACTTACATAAATATCCTAGTTGTTCAAATTTGTCCTTGCTAATGGTACCATTAGAGTCATGGAGGGATATTATGTTTACTTTTAGATAATGCTTTAAGTTAAGTCTTTACAATTAAGCCCATTAAACGAAAGCCTTTAAATATAGAGCGTACAACTTTCATGAAGATGCGCCCTAAAAGAAATATTAAGTATGTATTATTTCTTTTCTTTAACTTCGTATTTAGCTTCAATAAAATTTAATAATTTACCTTTTTGATCATCATTTTCTTATATTTCCTTATCGTGTTGTATAATTGATTACGAGTTACTCTTTCTATTTTGATGTTCCTCTACTTTCTTATCATATACCTTAGAGAAATCATCCTTGTTTTCTTTAGCTAATTGGTAAACTGCTTCTTTCCACTGTTCTCTATCCATGCCTAACAGGTGGGGAGAACTATTCGCAATAACTACACTAACTTCTTTTACATCTTTACCTTTAGCTTCTAATATTGGTTTTGTACCTTTTCTTGCATCCTCTATCCCTTCTAAGATGAGTTTATGCGTGTCTTTATACTTATCAGGTACTTTTACGTTCTCCATTCGATCTAAAGCTTCATCCAAAATACTTGCCGTTTTGAATACCTCTTTATACTTTTCATCACCTTTTAGTGCATAACCTAAACCTATTATTATGTCATCCTTATTAAAGTTAAAATCTAGTAATTGTTCATACATGTAACTTGGATACTGTTCCTCAGATATTGTAGTTTTCAACATTGCTTTACTAGTTTCTTCAGTCTTAGGAGTAGAATCTTTATCTCCTAGCCCACAACCGAACAATAATAGAACTGGCATTGTCAACGCTATGAGTTTCGTTGCTTTCATTATGTATTCCCCTTTTAGAAAGTATTGTAATTAATTAACATATTGTACCATAACATAAATTATGAATATTAGATATACAAATTCCCTATCTTTACCGTGAAATGCATTTATTGTAATAATGAAGAATATGATACACATGCTTGGAATTGAAAAAATTTATAGCTCGTGAAATAAACATATACAAAGAAAAAGACATATTTATATTGTCCTCACCCTTACCGTCCATTTTGTCTAAAATATGGGTAGTCAAACCCACACATTAATACACAATTGGAAACATAATCAGTATATTAAGAAAAAATGTGTGAATTATTTAAACAAAAAAGTGTTAGCAAGTTTGCAAACGAACTTGCTAACACTTATACAGAATAGACATAACTTATTGCCGATATGTCGCCTTTGAAAATAGCTTTAATCAGTTACATCACACTTTATACGAAATACTCATAAAAACAGTCTTAATATACATGATAACAGTATAAACTCTATATTTCTTTTAATAATTTAAGGTTATATCCTTTCTGCATTCGCCGCGTTTAACCACGAATCATAGAATTCTGTAACTGATGCATACCGTTCTGCCCGATTTTCATTTACAGCACGATACGCTACCTCATATAATTCCTTACTTGCTTCCCATTTTATAAAGGAACGATCTTTTTCACCGCCTAGAAGTGAGAAAGCCATTGCTCCCATATTAAATACATTTGTTCTTTCATCAATTATAGCGTTTAGTTCAAATTCCTCTGGTGACATAAAACGGGAGGAACCCCATAGCCGGCCCATTTTATTTATGTAAGGTTTCTTACTGTATAAATCTATATCACAAATTTTTGTTTCGTTTGTATTAAAATTATATAAAATACTACCGTCATAAAAATCTATCGCTACATAGTTTTTCTTTTCTACATAAGTATGGAAAGAAAAAATGGAATGTAAGGAATGAATTCGTTTTATAGCAGACAAATGTCTAAATTTATAAAATGGAGAGTTTGGATTTTTATATTTCTCAGGAGGTGGGAAACGCCAATGCGAATGAAGACATTCACCATCAAACCAATTGAAAATTAATACATATCCAGATTGAACTGGAAAATGATCGATTAATCTTATAAGCGAGTCATGCTTTAAATCTTCATAGATAGTAACTGAATTTTTTAGCCTTTCAATAGCATCCCTTGTTGTTCCTTCATATGCAATTGCTTGTGCTCCTGCGTATTTAATAAATTTCTTATGACCATCTTTTTCTATACCAAAACTTATATTACCTGAATCTTGCTGGTCAAAAACTGCAAATACGGTCCCTAATTTAATAAGCCAATCAAAATTATGATATTCTTTCAATTGGAATGTTACGTTATTTAACTGAATTTCCACGGAATTATCTTTCATAGATTACCTCACATTTAATATAATTAAGTTGTACATTCCACTATTTCGACATATTTTATGGAAATCCTATGCTAATAATATAAAATTTTATAAATATAATGATAAACACTTATAAAGAGGTGAATATAATGGACCAACAAATTGTTATTAAAGCATATCAAAAAGACTGGGTTGAAGAGTATATAAAAGAAAAAGAGAAATTCTGTTCCTTGTTAGGACAAGAAATAATTGCTGTTGAACATATAGGAAGCACTGCAGTAAAAGGATTAGGAGCTAAACCTCTTATTGATATGATGATTGGCGTAACGGACTTGCAAATTACTGAAAACTGGATAGAAATTCTATCTGAAATTGGATATGAGTTTGTTCCAAAAGAAGCTACGAATTGGCGCTTTTTTAGAAAGGGAAAATGGAGAGCAGGTACTCATCATTTGCATGTTTATATTTATAATAGCGAAGAATGGAGAAACAATATTTTATTTCGGGACTTTCTAATAAGCCATGAATGGGCACGTGAAGAATATAGAGAATTAAAAGAGATGCTTGCTATTACATATACTTTTGATCGTGTGTCGTATACAAAGGCAAAAGCGCCGTTTATTCGAAAAATATTAGAATTAGCTAGAACTTAATAAATTTATAGATTCTTATCTAACTAGTTTTGAAACCTCTTCCTATACTTTTTATAGGGAGGGGATTTTTTGTTTTTTTCATGACAAAATATATAAGTTCTAATTATTGGAGGCAAACTATTTTATTTATTTTGATATTTCGAGTACATTGGAAATATTAAGGGGGAATTAAGCAATGAAAGCTATTGTACATCAATATAAAAAAGGATTAGAGGGATTAGAATATAAATTTTCACCTGAGATAAGTCCTAATGCAGGTGAAGTAAAAGTAAAGTTAAAAGCTGCAGGATTAAATCATAGGGATTTATTTATTATAAATAATAGAAAAGAAATGGATCTATCATTAGTAATAGGGTCAGATGGATCAGGAGTTGTTACAGAAATAGGAGAAGGAGTTTCAAATATTAAACTACATACAGAAGTTATTATTAATCCTAGTATTGGATGGGAACATGCTACTGAAGTACCGGAGTTACCGGAAGTGCTAGGTGGACCGAAAGATGGAACGTTTGCTGAATATGTAATTGTACCAGCTGAAAATGTAGTAGAAAAGCCTTCATATCTTACTTGGGAAGAATCAGGTGTTTTATCTTTATCCGCACTAACTGCATATAGAGCGCTTTTTACAAAAGGTAGACTGAAGTGCGGCGAACACGTTTTAATTCCGGGAATAGGCGGTGGTGTTGCTACATTTGCCATGTTATTCGCGAAAGCAATTGGCACAAAAGTGAGTGTTACTTCTAGGGTAGAGAATAAAAGGGAACTTGCTGAGAAATATGGTGCAGATATTTCTTTTCATAGTGCTGGAAATTGGGAAGAGAGCTTACAAGGTGAAAAAGTAGATTTAATAATAGATAGTATAGGTCCGGCAACTTTTTTGAAATATTTTGATGTATTAAAACCAAATGGAAGAATCGTGAATTTTGGTGCAAGCTCAGGAGATAAAATTGAATTACCATTACGCGCGCTATTTTACAATCAAATTGATATTATGGGAACATCCATGGGTAGCGGTGAGGAATTTAATGAGATGATAAAATTTATAGAAAAACATCAAATTAAACCAATTATTGATAAAGTTTACTCGTTAGAAGAAGCAATTCGAGCACTAAGCCGTATGGAACATGGAGAACAATTCGGAAATATTGTACTTCAAATGAATTAAAAAATATGATTTTGCAATTAGTATATTTAAATGAATATGTTATGTATCCCAAACATGAAAAAATACGAACCGCCTTATTATAAAGGCTTACCAGCTTTATACATAAATTGCGTATAAAATTTGTTTTATAATTGTCATATGAATAATAGTAAAATGAGAATTAGATGAAAAAAGTTTAAGCCTATTTTCATAATGGTATTGTATACTGTGTAAATCAAGAACACTTGTATGTAAGGAGAGAGTTTAATGAATTACACAGTATTTCAGTGGTTTAATAATTTTGCTGATTCATCCAAACTATTAGATACGTTAATGGTTGCTATTACAAATAGCGCTGCATACGTAGCCATTTTATTTATGCTTATCTTATGGTTTAATAATGGAAAGAAAGATAAGGCAATTAGAAAACAATATACAGTTTTATATACGACGCTTTCGGTTATTTTTGCATTATTAGTAAATGTTCTTATACACGCAGTATATTACCATCCGCGTCCGTTCGTATCACATGATGTACATCAATTAGTACCACATGCAGCAGATTCATCATTCGTTAGCGATCATTCTGTACTTGTATTTTCAATCGTCTTCGTATTTATTCTTAGAGGAGAAAAACTGAAATATATCGCGCTATTATGGGCAGTATTAGTCGGTATATCACGTATGTACGTAGGTGTTCATTATCCTTTAGATATACTTGGTGCAGCATTCTTAACACTTATTATGAGCGCATTAGTAATGCAAAGTGCACGTATGTTTGAACCAATAGCGAAACTTGTATTCAAAATGTATGCATTAGTAGCGAGACGAATTCCTTTCTTAGCGAAATATAACCATATCGCATAATTGTATTATAAAAAAGTTCCCCTTTGGACATCCAGAGGGGAACTTTTTTATAGGAAATACGAAAAGAGTTTAGAGTGCTCTGTAATCAAGTTGTACTAATTAATATTTTGAAATTTCACGCACCGAATTTAAATTATATAAAATAATGACACAAAATAACAACAGTTAGTTTTGCATTGTTTTAAAGGAATTAAAAAGAAAACTTCGAAACATATAATATCGCAAACAAAAATTACAAATTTAAAAACGTATCTTCGTACGAATCCATTCCAAAAGAGAGGAGATAAGTATGCAAAAACTCCAAACGAATAAAGGCGCTCGATATATGATGATTGCTTTTATTGTTTTGTTTCTTATTATGATTTTGCGTATATTCTATATTCAGGCAGTAGGAGTCGTGCATAATGTGAATGTAAAGGATCTAGCGAATGAACAACATAATAAAAAAGGTGTTTTAGAAGCGAATCGTGGCACTATCTATGACCAAACCGGGAAGGTGTTAGTACAAGATTCTACAACGTATCGAGTTGTTGTGAATTTAAAAGGAAAAGATAAAGTGAAAAATAAAGATGAAACCGCACAACAATTAGCCGATGCGCTTGAAATTGATAAAGAAGAAGTATTGAAAAACTTGCATGAAGGGCGTACACAAGTTGAAATTGGAAAAATTGGTCGGAACTTATCTAGGGAAACGAAGGAAAAAATTAATGATTTAAAAATACCAGGTGTATCTTTTATGACGGAAAAAGCAAGAGTGTATCCGAATGAAGACTTTGCATCCTATATACTTGGTTTTGCTAGACCAGATGATAAAGGGAATACAGAAGGAAAGTTTGGGCTTGAAAAGAGTTTGGATAAATATTTGCGCTCTACAAACGGGAATATAGAATATGTGGGTACACGAAGGGGGATTCCGCTTACGAATGATATAGGTAAAGTAGAACCTGCTAAAAATGGGAATAACGTATATTTAACCCTTGATAAACAAATTAATAGCTTTTTAGAAGAAGCGATGAACAAAGCACAAGAGCATTATGATCCTTCTATGTTAATTGGAATTATTGCTGATCCAAAAACAGGAAAGGTTTTAGCAATGTCTAGTAAACCTAGTTACAATCCTAATGTAGGTGATATCGAATACTTTTTAAATGATCCGATTGCAAATGCATATGAACCAGGTTCAACAATGAAAGTTTTTACGTTAGCAGCTGCCATTAATGAAGGTGTATATAACGGAAAAGAATATTTTCAATCTGGAAAATATTCCGTGGGTTCATCTGATATAAAAGATCATAATGGTGGATTTGGATGGGGATCAATTACGTTTGATGAAGGTTTTGAAAGGTCATCAAACGTAGCTTTCTCTATTTTAGAAGATCAGTTACTGAAACCAAATAAATTTAAGCAATATATGAAAAAATTTGGATTCAATCAAAAAACAGGAATAGATTTACCTGGTGAAAGTAAAAATACTTTATTATTAAATACGCAAATTCAACAAGTTACAACTTCTTTCGGCCAAGGTTCTACAGTAACTCCTATTCAATTAATCCAAGCGGCTACTGCAATAGCAAATGACGGGAAAATGATGCAACCATATATCGTTGATAAAATTGTAAATCCAACAAACAAAGAAGTTATTATGGAAAATCAACCGAAAGAAATTGGGAATCCGATAAAAAAAGAAACAGCGGACAAGGTTAGAAGCTTAATGGAGCGTGTTATAACATCTTCAAAAGGAACTGGTACAATGTATAAAGTGGATGGTTATCCAATTGGAGGTAAGACAGGAACAGCACAAATCCCGAATCCTGAAAACGGCCGATATATGGAAGGGAAAGAGAATTACATTTTCTCCTTTTTAGGAATGGCTCCAATTGATGATCCGGAGTTAATCGTATACTTAGCTATTAAGCAGCCAAAGTTAAAAGGAGATGAGTATGGAGCTCAGCCTCTTGCTGAAATATTTAAACCTGTTATAAAAAACAGCCTTGAATATTTAAAAGTGAAACCGTATACAGAAAAACAAATAGCTGATGCAGCGAAACAATCTCAATTAAAAGTGCAAAATTATGTAAATAAATCGATGGATACAATAGAGAAAAGTGTAGAAAAAGAGAAGCTACAGCCGGTAATTTTAGGAGAAGGAAAAATAATAAAACAATACCCACAGTCTGGCGAGGTAATAAGTGAAGGAGATCGTATATTTTTATTAGGAAATAACGCACATATGCCAAATGTAAAAGGTTGGTCCATGCGTGATGTTATGTATTTCTCTAAGCTTTTGAAATTAGATTTGAAAACTTCTGGTACGGGTTATGTAACGAGCCAAAGTATTGAAAAAGGACAAGGTTTACAAGAAGGAGATACACTAGAAATAGAATTAGAACCGCCGTTACAACCGTTAACAGAGGCGAATACGAATTAATTCAGGTATTTGGAAGGAGCTATATGAAAATGGCTCTTTCTTTAGAGTTATAAGTAATTTCACGCACCGTAATTTTTAGAAAAAATAATAAATAAGTGAATTAATAATAATACGTTATTAAATATCTGATTATTTTTTATTTACAGTTAAAATAATTTGTGATAATATGGAAAAAATCAAATGCAGTGAAGAGAATAGTAAATAAAATGAATTTTTCACAGAGAGCTCCATTTAGCTGAAAAGGAGTAAAAATTCTTTATTGAATCAAGCCTCTGAGCAGCACACCGGAACTTGTTATGAAGGGGGTGGTGTGACGGGAGCTCCCGTTATAGAGCTATGGTATAAGTATGAATGAGAATGCAGTACCTGATAAGGTTAGTATGGTGACATATTAACAAACTAGGGTGGCACCGCGATGATAATCTCGTCCCTAAGATTAAAAGTCTTGGGGGTGGGATTTTTTTATTGTTGTAAAACAATTTGGAAAGCGGGGGCAAAAAATGAAAAACTTACTTAAAGATTGGAAATATCCTTTATTACTATTGTCCGGAGTTGGTATTGCGAATTTAGGGGCATGGATTTACTTAATAGCACTGAATGTACTTGTCTATAATATGGGTGGCTCAGCCTTAGCTGTTGCTACTTTATATGTAATAAAACCATTAGCCACTTTATTTACAAACGCTTGGTCTGGGAGTATGATTGATCGTTTAAATAAACGGAAGTTAATGATTCACCTCGATATATATCGTGCGTTATTTATCGCTATTTTACCTTTACTTCCGTCACTTTGGATTGTTTATGTATTCGTATTCTTTATAAGTATGGCCAGTGCAATTTATGAGTCAACTGCTATGACGTATATGACGAAATTAATTCCAGTAGAGCGAAGACAACGTTTCAACTCACTACGTAGTTTAATAGGATCTGGTGCATCACTAATTGGACCAGCAGTAGCGGGGGGATTATTAATTGCGGGTACACCAGAATTCGCTATATATATGAATGCTATAGCATTTCTCTTATCAGGATTAATTACATTACTTTTACCCAACCTTGATAAGAAAAAAGATTCGGATACAACTAGTAATACATTATCCCTTACAGTATTAAAAAAAGATTGGAGCACTGTTATAAATTTTAGTAGAAAACATGTGTATGTCGTATATGTGTATTTCTTATTTCAAAGTATGTTCGTATTAGCAACTGCTACTGATTCACTTGAACTATCGTTTGCGAAAGAGGTATTACTACTAACAGATAGTGAATACGGTTTTCTAGTTAGTATAGCTGGTGCAGGCTATATATTAGGTGCCATAACAAATACAATTTTGTCAAAGAAATTAGCACCTTCATTTCTAATTGGAATAGGATCATTATTCATCGCAATTGGTTATTTAATTTATGCCTTTTCAAATGTATTTTTAATAGCTGCTATTGGATTCTTTATTTTATCTTTTTCGATGGCATATGCAAATACAGGATTTTATACATTTTACCAAAATAACATCCCTGTTCATATGATGGGACGGATCGGGAGTATATATGGGCTTATTATTGCGTTAGTAACAATTTTTATTACAATATTATCTGGTGTTGCGACTCAGTTCATTTCTATACAACTTGTAGTTATTGTAGGGTCATTAATAATGTTATTTATCACTATCGTATTGTGTGTGTTTACTTTATTCCCATTGCAATCTAAGTTGTATTCTACTGAATCAATAAAGTGAAACTTTAATCAGTGGGGGTTTTGTTCATCCCCCGCTTAACTTCCACTGAATTTTGAGGTGGGGGTCTTACTGTCCGTTAATGCGGGATAAATTCGAAATAAACTTTGTGTTCTCATTAACAATTTATCGTATTCAATAAGAGGGTTCTTTCCCCTTTATATGGAAAAATTAATAAGGGGAAAGAACAATTTGGAAAGATAAGGGTGGTTGTCGTGATAAAAACAAAAGATGAGATTAATAAAATTGTAAAAGAAATACAAAAGGAAATAGATTTCTCTGGAGTAGTTTTAGTAAAAAAAGAAAAAAACCTAGTCTATGAAAAAGCATTGGGTTACGCAAACCAAAGTGAATGTATAAGCAATACGATACAAACAAGATTTGGCATTGCCTCAGGATGTAAAATTTTCACTGCAATTGGCATCTGTCAACTTGTTGAAAAAGGTGTTATTTCTTTTCATACAAAATTAAAAGATTGTCTAGAGATAAAATTTCCAAACTTTGATGAAGATATTACAATACATCAACTACTAACGCATAGCGCTGGTATACCAGATTATTTTGATGAAAGTATTATGGATAACTTCGAAGATCTTTGGAAACAAACACCTATGTATCTATTAAAGAGCTTAAAAGATTTTTTACCATTATTCCAAAACAGTAATATGATGTTTACACCTGGAAGTAAGTTTCACTACAACAATGCAGGTTTTATCATACTTGGATTAATAATAGAAGAACAGACGGGATTTAAATTTACGGAGTATATAGAAAAGAACATATTTAATCCAATTGGTATGAATGATTCTGGCTATTTTTCTTTAGATAGATTACCAAGACATACAGCACTAGGATATATAAAGGATGAAACTAACCAAAATTGGAGAACAAACGCCTACTCTATACCAATAAAAGGAGGAGCTGATGGAGGTGCATATGTTACTGCACCAGACATGCTGAAATTTTGGGCGGCACTATTTAATAATGAAATTTTAGGAAAGGAATATACAAAGTTACTTTTAACTCCCCACATTCAAGTAAATGATAAACAGTCTTACGGCTATGGAATATGGATTGAAACACGAGAAAACAAGGTATTCAAATATCATATAATGGGATATGATCCAGGCGTCAGTTTTCGCTCGTCTATATATCCAGAATTAGGAATCACTTTAGTTATTCCATCGAATAAAGGGGCAGGACCCGAAAAATTAATGACAGAAATAGAAAGAGCTTTTTAATTATATGGATATTAAAGAAGAGATACAAAAATAATTTAAACGGGTTCATGATAGTTTCTATTTTGAAAAATATTTTAGTTAACGAGAAACCCTTTATTTAGTAAATAAAGGGTTTTATAATTTCATAAAAATATATACAATTATATAGATTTTGGAATTCGAAAACATTACTATATAGTTGTAAATTTTAATTATTCATTCATATGAAAGGGCGTGTTAGCAATTTGTATATGATCAACGGTAGTTTGTTTATTATTTTAGGGGTTATTTGTTATTTAATTGTACGTGGAATATTAATTGGTACCAAAAATAAAAAACATGTGATTTGGTGGAAAGAAATAATAAGTTTTTTATTCGTGGTCTACATTTGTATGGTTGTTGCAGTAACTTTATTCCCTTTACCAATTGGTTTTCCTTCTAATGTTGAAAATCTGAATCGCTCGGTCAATATAATACCATTTGCATCAATTATTAAAGACATCAATCAAATTGGTAGTGCTTATGATGGGGATGCCCTGTTTATGATTGGTCTAATTGTAAGAAATGTAGGCGGGAATATTTTATTATTAATGCCTTTAGGATTTTCAGCACCAATCTTATGGGATAAATATACGAAATTCAAAAATAATATTTTATTAGGATTTGCTATATCAGTTAGTATTGAATTGCTACAATTAATTGAGTCTTTATTTAGTGGAGTGGGACGTATTACTGATATTGATGATGTGATCTGTAATGTTATAGGTTCTATTGTTGGATATTGTATTTATAATATCTTTTTAAAAGCTATTAATAAATTTAACATTCGATTGTTGGGTAAAACTAATTCTAAAGGTGTGGAATTAGTTGATAAATAGGAGTTTAAACGAGTTATTAAAAGCGTACGAGTAAAAAGTACGTCTTTTTATTTTTATAAATAATGCTTAAGGCTGATGAGAACTCACATTTTCCATCTTACACTTGAAAGTAGCTATTGTATTTCAATTATGGAATGAAAAGAGGAGAATATAATCTTTAAAGATAAACAAGTTTATAGGAGGATTCTAAATGGATATTTTACTTGTTGTTCTTATTATTGTTTTGATGCAAAGTAAAGAACGAAAAGTGAAAATAAACCGTATTTGGCTCATTCCGGCTTTGTTGTGCTTTGTAACAGTTCAGTCCATTATTCGTATGGGACAAATAACTTTGCTGCAAGGACTACTGTTTTTTGTAATGCTTGGAATTGGCTTAGGTATTGGAATTATACGGGGGAAAGCTTTAACATTTCGATTAGATAGTGAAACGGGTCATGTACTACGGAAAGGAAATTGGGTAAGTACAATAATTCTTCTTGTTATTTTAGGAGCAAAAATTATTATTAAACAAAGTATGTTTTCTGGTAGCACGCACCAGACACTAATGGTTGTAACAAATGCCTTTTTATGTATTACATTAGGCACCGTAATTAGTAGACGTTATTATATTTGGAAAAAATATAATGAATTAACACAAAAAGCGTAAATACATGCATCCCTTGTTTAACATTGTTGCGAACGGTAATACTAAATAACATTGAACTTTTACAACAAGGGATGATAATATGATATACATTTACACAGACTTCGGCGGTACACATACAACATCACTAGCTGCAGCATATCATTTAAATAAATTACCAACGGATCGTAAGTTAACAAAAGAAGAAATTTTGAATGTAGATTACTTTAATAAATTGAAAACAGAAGATATGGGAAAAATTATTTTTCATGGAATAGACGAAAACGGTCATCCTGTATATACGATTGGATGTGGCGCATCAAAAGTTGTTGTACCAGCGATGAAGCATTTAGGAGAAATCTTGCAAAAACATTATCAAAGTCATGAAAAAATTATTTTTTCTAATACATCACCAACCGTACCTTTACCAATGACTTTTGGTGGTCTGTTTTCTAGAAGGTTCCATATCGATTTTATTGGCGTACCGTTACTCGTATGGGGAGCAAAAATTTGCTGTGATAATATACAAAGGCTTGTTAGTTATACAAAAGAGGCAGGAAGATTAACGAATGATTATGTTGTAATTTTAGATAATGAAACTTTTAAATAGTATATGAATAAGAAGAAAATCGAGCAAATTCCTTGATTTTCTTTTTTATTTGTGGAATAGACAAGAAATAGTCACATTTAATATACATCTACTATAGCCAAAATAATAAAGTCCTGTTACTATTACAGGGATATTCTCTTTTTATAACATAAATATATAGAAAAATTAGAAAAGAGGAATTGAATTAAGGGAGGAACAACATGAAGCGTGTTGCTTGGATTACTGATAGTACAACTGCGAATTTTAAAACAGAAGGAGATAACTTTGTTATCCCAATCGAAGTTATTATTGATGGAACTTCGTACAAAGATTGTGAAGAAGGTGTACGTGAACGGGTTTATAATGCGTTAAACGAAGGTAAAACAGTCACTACTTCACAACCTAATATTGGGGAAATGGTAGAGTTGTTTACAAAATGCAAAGAAGAATATGAAGAAGGATTTGCAGTTGCTATTAGCGGAAAAGTAAGTGGAACCTATCAAAATATGAAGTTAGCTGCAGAAA
The DNA here is from genome assembly GCF_022663475.1 of Bacillus cereus group sp. BfR-BA-01382. Taxonomy (NCBI): domain Bacteria; kingdom Bacillati; phylum Bacillota; class Bacilli; order Caryophanales; family Bacillaceae; genus Bacillus; species Bacillus cereus group sp. BfR-BA-01382. The sequence goes on along the minus strand of NZ_JAKUFQ010000006.1, from coordinate 85,975 downwards.
TGGCAGGTTTTCCATTAACTGTATTAGACAGTGAAACAACAAGTTATCCAATGGATGAATTAATTAGAAAAGCGAAATCGTTATACAATGATGGTATGACTTTACAAGATATACACAAAACATTAGTAGATGAAAAAAGAAGACCTTTTCATGTATTCCCAAAGAGTTTAAAAGGTTTATATGCGAGTGGTCGTGTAAAGGGTATTCAATTTTTACTTGGAAGTTTATTAAGTGTGAACTTAATACTAGAAGTAAAAGGTGGAGAGCTTTTACTTGAAAAGAAAGTTCGTAAAATCCAAAAATGTCGAGAATATATTAAAAATGAACTTGAAAAAGAATTACCAAAAGTACTTCATATGTTCCATGCTAACGATAAAGCTGGAGCGGAAGAATGGATTGCAGATATTAAACAAGCATTCCCCGAAATGGATTTCAAATTATATCCATTACCAATTTCATTTGCGGTTCATGCAGGTGAGGGAACAATAGCAATTAGTTATTAAAGTAAAACCCGTGAATCATTCACGGGTTTTTTCAGAGTGTTGGGAAAGACCTTATATACTATAAGGTCTTTTGTACCTCTTAAAATGACTTGAATAGCGTTTATTTGAGGTCATTAGGTAGTTAGAGATTGATGACTATCTTTAACGAAAAAAGTTGAAGTCATATTTTTAAATGCTAATAAATCAGAATATTCTACCTTTTATTTCTACAGTTACAATCTATTTACATATAAGATTATTAGGATTATATTGACAATGAAAGAGAAAACAATAGATGGAAGGGGATGTTTTTTATGTTTAAAAAAGCAGCACTAGGGATTTCATCGTTAGCAATCACAGCGTTCGTCGGATTAGGGATGGCAACAGAAGCTTCAGCTGGACCAGCAGCACCACTTACTTCACTAAACGTCGTACAAGTAGAGTCTGAGCTGGGCGGAGTAGAAACAATTAACCAAAACAGCTTTAGCACAACACGTAACCACGGGGGAAAATACTTATATATTACAACGAAAGAGATGGGATACGGTCAAAATCCGTTTACTAAAATGAATGGTTCTAATGTAAAAAGTATTGGATCCACAATAATCGGCGGAAAACCAATCGTTGGCTGGTATTACAAATGGGATGCGTCTGGACATCAACAAGGAACATTTGAATACCAAAAAACATCTATAAACGCGCCATTTAATACAATGCGTACGTCAATTTATATCCAATAATTTTTGAAAACGTTCGCACATATAGAATAGTTAAAAAGGTACTTCTAGGAGTACCTTTTTTTGATTTGAATCACGTTCATCTATATTTACAATTCCGATTCCATAGCAAGAACACTTCCCATAAAACAAAATCCTTAACGTCTATAAAATTTATATGAACGCGTAATACAAGTCCGCTACAGTTAAAGTACGTAACTTTACATATTTCAACTCAATGAAAAAGGAAGAAACTGCAGTACTTACGCCGCAGTTTTAAATTCATCCATGAACTCACAGTTTTTAGATATATAGACATAAACGTACTACCTGCTACTCTTTTTTAAATTCAAGATTAAAAAAGAGTAGCTAAACTTATATAAGCTTAGCTTAATGGGTATGTGGCGAAACTTTAAAATTAATTACATCTTTTTCATAGCATAAATAATTTTGTATAGGCAGATGAAAGGATTTTTTAAAATAATAAAGAAGTATGTATAAACAAATATATAAATGGTAGTGATTAGGATGAAAATCAGTAAGTTTGCAGAAGTAAATAATGTAAGTGTAGATACGATTAGACATTATATGGACCTCGGACTCGTTATTCCCGAGAAAAAAGGAAGTCACTATTTTTTTGACGAGTATTGTCAAAAGGATATAGAACTTATATTAGAGTACAAATGGCTAGGGTTTAGCTTGTATGAAATTAAAGAACTGTTTCTTTATAAAAATTTAGGGAAATCCTTAGACTATGAAAAGGATAATTTTTATCAATCTTTATTTAAAGTAAAATATGAAAAGATTGAACAAGAAATAAAAACTTTAGAGGAACGAAAATGCAAATTAAAGGAAGCGTTACATAATTTATCTATAGAAACTGAAATTTCGAGTTCAATTTTAGGGGTAGATTTAAAAGTACTTCATTTATTTAAATGTGTTAAGTGTAACGGAAATTTAATTCTTGAAGATGGCATTATTAATAAGAATCAAATTATTGAGGGAAAGTTAATTTGTAATTGTGGTGAAGAATACACGATTATTTCAGGGGTTTTAACAGCTGGCAACTCAGTGAAAGCGTATGAAAAGAAATCACTTGAAGATTCTATTTCGGATTATATTCATGAAACTGATACTGCTTTTTTGGAAAATGTTCAAAGAGGAGGAGAATGGGCGAAAAAGAAACTAATGCAATTAGATTTAAATGAAAAAATACTACTTGATTTAGGGTCTGGTATTGGGTTCTTTTTACGAAATATTTATGAAGAACTACCGGAAGAGTGTTTATATATTGCTGTTGATCGAGATTTGAATAAACTTTTACTTTTAAAAGATGTAATTGAGAGAAGAAATGTGAAAAGAAATATTGTATTTATCTGTGCCGACTTTCTAAACATACCTATTCAGAATAATTCTGTTGATATTGTAATCGATCAATCAGGTACAAGTAATTATAGTTTTGAATATGAGGAGTTCTTATTGTGTGAATTAAATTCCCTTTTTAAACACAATTGTTATTTATTAAGTTCATTTATTTTATTTAATAAATTTAGTATAAATAGCCAAATTGCACCTAGACTCAGAGAGAATTTTACATCTGCAAAAGTAACAAAAGAAATCGAAAATTTACAGTTTCAATCTATTGATGAAAGTACTTCAAATTATTTGATACGAGGGGGAAGGTACGAGGATTTCTTTGTTCAAGGAGAAGAAATTTATACATATTCATTTTTCGGAAAAAGATGGGGTTAACCCCATCTTTTATTTATTTTCCCTTAAAACTTTTCAAATAGTACATATTGCTATTGGGTTGACCCAAGAACTTACAATGTACGTAACACAAAGTTAGGCAGGGGGAAAAGTGATGGGAAGTTTACGATTACATATAGAAAATAAAAAAAGCAATCAAGAATTAAGAAATATTAGTTTATATTCAATTGCAAAAACAGTATCACTATTTGGTAGCTCTATTTATAGTTTTGCATTAGGATTGTATGTTTTACAAATAACCGGATCTGCGTTAAATTTTGCAATTTCGCTCATATTAGGAACGATTCCAATGATTGTTATGAATCCATTTGCCGGTGTCATTGCTGATAAGGTTGATAAAAAGAAACTGGTTATTTGTATGGATTTACTAAGCGGATTATTATTAATAACTGTTTATATATTAAGCAGCTATTATGGATTAAACTTATTCATCATTTATACTACTACCTTTCTTATGACAGTATTTACAACGTTTTTTGGAATAGGATTAGAGGCCGTAAAACCGAATATGGTTACTAAAGAACGGTTAATGAGTATTAATTCTATAAGTAAAATTATCGATTCTATATCTTTAATTTTAGGGCCTATGTTAGGGGGCATTGTTTTTGCAGTCTTTGATATGAAAACTTTTATAATTATTAACGGTATTTCATTTATCCTTTCGGCTATATCCATATTGTTTATAAACTTTAAATTGTGCGAGCAAAACATAAATGAGGAATGTTCAATTAGAGAAATTAATTTTATTGAAGATATAAAGGAGGGATACTCTTACTTATTGGAGCGGAAAAGCTTAAAAAATACTTTTAGTATTTTAATTTCACTTAATTTCTTTTTAGGCTTTGCTGTAACTGTTCCGTTGCCATACATTATTAACACAGTTCTCAATCTTAGTTCTAAGCAATTTGGTATGATTCAAGGGACTTTTCCGATAGGTATGATAGTTGGTGCAATATTAGTAAAAAAGATAACTGATTGTTTTTCTTATTCTTATCTATTGAAAAAAATAAGTTTTATGTTGGCAATTTTTATGATAGTTTCAGGAATACCTGTTTTATTTAAATCTATTGTAGTAAATAATTTGGTATATGTTACTACGTATTGCATGATTATGTTCTTTTTAGGGTTTATGATAGCACAAATTGATATTCCTTTAATGTATTTCATGCAAAATGAGATTCCTGAAGAATATAGAGGAAGAGTTCTTAGTATTGGATTAAGCTTAGGTAAAATAATGCAGCCAATAGCACTTGCAATATCAGGACTATTATTAAATTTCATTCCAGCCTACACGCTTCCCATTGCAGGGGGGATTGTATTTTTTACTTTGAATAAAATTTTAACAAATAAGTTAAATTTAGAAATTCATTCAAAAGATTATAGTGTTTAACGTAACTTAAAAAGCGCAGGATCAGCATCCTGCGCTTTTCTATCGTAATTCAGCTGTTTTTCTAATAACAATTTTATCAATATCATCTTCTTCATCACCAATAAATAATCCTCGTTCTTTTAAATACGCTTCAAAATATAAATCAGCTTCAGCGCGTTCATCATATGGCTTTACAGAGAGAACGAAACCTAATTTGTTTTGTTCTTCTAAATGAGAAGTGGAGATGTAAGCCGGTACATTATGGCGTAAAAAGAGTTCTTTAACCGGAATAATCATATCTTTCATTAATTTCGTTAGCATACCCATTTCAAACTCGAAATTAAAGCGATCTATACTAGACAAATCAGCGAATACTACACCGATAAAACCTGTATTAAATACTTCTTGATATTCTACATCTTCGTCATGGTCGCCGTAAAAATTCTTTTCGATTAAATAATTTACAAAATAAGCAACGCCATCACTTTGTTCAAATGGTTTCGTTGAAAGAACAAAACCAATTTTCTTTTGTTTATGTAAATACACACATGACATGTATGCTGAAATGTTATGTTCTTTAAATAAAGCACTTGTTGCTCCAGAGAGACCATCTAATACGTGATGAACAATTTGAAGTTTTTTACGAGCGAAATAATAGGATTTCTTTTGTAACTCCAATGTATCAATAAAGACAGAGCCGATAAAGCCTGTATTTGAAATAATAGGTGCTTGCTTTTTTCTTCCTCTGCGCTTTAATGGAGCCATTGTTAAAATCATCCCTTCATGTACGTTTAAAATAAAAAGAACATTTGTTCGCATGTTTATATTTTACTATTAAAACGCTATAAAGTAAAGGGTTTTTGATGAAAATATAACAAAAAAGACACCTTATAAAAGGTGCCTTAAACGCTGTAAGGAATAGGGTTTATCCTAACTATTTATATTATGATACAGAAACAATCTCTTCTGTATCTTCTACATCTAAATGACAGTCCATAGTACGAACATCTTGATCTTCATGACTTCCGAAATAAATAGTAATTTTCATATGTATCGCTCCTTTATTCTAGGAATACCTAAAATAATTACTAGTAATGTTAATATTTATTATATACCACTTTTTTCATTCCGACAACGTTATATCATTTTTAATTATTTTAAACTATAGAGCACAATTTAAAGAAGTACTTTTTATAGAAAAAGGTAAATTTCTAATATGTTATATTTAATATAGAAGGATTCGAGTAGTACTTTTTATGAAAAGGAGAACTATTGATGAATTATAAACAATTACTAATAGATAACTTTGTGTTTAAAACTTCATATGTTGCGCAATTTGTGCCCGGAATGAGTGTAAAAGAAACGAAAGATTATATTTCTGTTGATTGCGGATTACCTGCCGATACATTCAATGTTATTACTCTACTAAATAATAATTTAACGGAAGGGATTGAGAAATTATATAAGGAGGTATTCTACTATAATCAAAAAAAATTTCCAATGAGTATTTGGTTATGGGATGAGGAGCAAGAGCGAGATATAAAAAGCGAGTTAATTAAAATCGGTTTAAAAGAAGCGGAACAGAATATTGCGATGGTAGCAGACTTAGAAACAATTTCTCCACCAATAAACATGCCAGTAAGTTTTACAATTCAAGAAGCATCTTCATCTGGAAAAATAAAAAAATTTGGAGAAACATTAGCTAATCTATTCGGCACATCAGAAGAAGGTATACATGTACAAGCATTCTATAATCAAATTTCTAATCTTGATTTATGGAACAGTGAGAATATGAAACTATTTTTAGGATTTTATGAAGGTGAAGTCGTAACTGTTGGTTCATTGATATGTTCAAAAGATAGTATTGGTATTTATGACATAGCAACTAAAGAAGAAATGAGAGGACGAGGATTCGGATCTACTATGTTCAATTTCCTTCTGCAAGAAGCACAAAAATTTAAAAATACTTATTGTGTATTACAAGCTTCACACGATGGAATCAATATTTATAAAAAATCGGGATTTCAAGCTATCGGTAAAATGACTGTATTGGAAAATCGACATTTAATTGAGTAAATCATTCTAGTTAAATCGTCTTTATATAGGAGCTTATAAATCGTTATGAAAAAGATATATCTTGTTACAATAATTTGTGCCTTTATAGTAATAAGTATCTTTGTTTTTCAGAAAATAAATGAACATAAGTATACTAAAGCTATTAATCAATCAAATCATATAAAAAATATCGCACATAGAGGTGCTTCTGCGTACGCACCTGAACATACAATAGCAGCATATAAATTAGGACAACAAATGAATGGAGATTATATAGAAATTGACCTCCAAATGACAAAAGATGGACATTTAGTGGCTATGCATGACGAAACCTTAAATCGTACAACAAATGGTACTGGGCTAGTGAAAGAGCATACATTAGAAGAAATAAAGCAACTAAATGCAGGTTCTTTTTTTAATGAAAAATATCCGAACTTAGCAAAGAAAGAATTTGAAAATGCTAAAGTCCCAACATTAAAAGAAATTATTGAAACGTTTGGGCATAACGCGAACTATTATATCGAAACAAAATCACCTGATGAATATTTAGGAATGGAAGAAAAATTATTAGAAATTATTAATTACTACGAAATACAGGATAAAGTTATTATTCAATCGTTTAGTGAAGAAAGTCTACAAAAGATTCATAGCTTAAATAGTAATATATCCATAGTACAATTATTACCTTATAAAAAAGCAGTTCAATTAACAAAATTAGAGATAGAAAAGTATAAAATGTACTGCATAGGTCTTGGTATGAATTACAAATATATCGATTCAGATTATGTAAAGAAAATAAAGAAAAGTGGATTAGAAGTTCATCCATTTACAGTAGATAATGAAAATGATATGAAAAAGTTACTTGCATGGGGAGTCGACGGGATGTTTACCAATTATCCAGATCATTTACATTCAATATTGGATTTGAAAAATCATGAATAAGTAGTGTTATTCATAAAGGGAAAATTTACACAACCTGTATACTAGGATTATCAATGCAAGAAGGCATGTATCATATCAAAAGAAAATACCAAAAACCGCAACTGGAAGACCTAGGTTGTGGTTTTTTATTGCTTTGATTTCAGTTTACAAAGTTTGAAGCTAGAAGTGAAAACCTTTTTAGATGAATTGGCTTCTTATGTATTTGTACTTCATATCGTTCTAGGTATATGTACAACCCATGAGACGAATTTTGCATATGATAATAGAAAAGGAGATGTTGCATATTGAAATATCACAATAGAAATGTAAGTAATCTGAATAAATTAGCGGATAATACGAAAGCTGCCGCTTTTAAGTGGTATCAGTACTGCATTGACAATGGTATTGAAGTGTTAATTTACGAAACAATCCGTACGGTCGAGCGACAACGTGAATATGTTCGTAAAGGAGCATCGCAAACGATGCGCTCATATCACTTAGTAGGACAAGCATTAGATTTTGTTCCAATTCAGTCGAATGGTACAGAAGATTGGAATAGCTATAATAAAGAACCGTGGGCATCAGCAATTCGTTATGCTAAACAAATTGGCTTTGAATGGGGCGGTGACTGGAAAGGATTTGTGGATAGTCCGCATTTGCAATATAACTACAAAGGGTATGGAACGGATACTTTTGGAAAAGGTTCTCAAAACGTAGCGACTCCTCCTCCAACGAATGATGGTGTAGGGGTAGCTTATATTAACGGTAGCAATGTAAATTTACGAAAAGGACCTGGTACTGGATATGGTGTTATTCGCCAATTAGGGAAAGGAGAGTCCTACAAAGTATTTGGGCAATCAAATGGCTGGTTAAATTTAGGTGGCGATCAGTGGATTTATAACGATCCATCATATATTCGTTATACGGGAGGAAATGTACCCGCAACTTCACAATCATCAAACGATGGTGTAGGCGTAGTTACTATAATAGCGGATGTATTGCGTGTTCGTACCGGACCAGGAACAAATTACGGTATTGTGAAAAATGTGTACCAAGGTGCAAAATATCAATCGTTTGGATATAAAGATGGTTGGTATAATGTTGGTGGAAATCAATGGGTTTCTGGTGAATATGTTACATTTGTAAAGTAAAAATAAGAGCCGTCCTGTTGGGCGGCATTTTATTATAGATGTTCATAGGACGAGTGCTCATAATATCATTCGTAATATATAGAGTATAATTTTTCATTCTAATAATCAGAAAGTAATCAAAATGTAATTAATTTTAACTACGCTTTTTATATTTTTTTGATACACTGGCTACGAGGGGGATACCAATTAATGTGGGTAAAAACCAAAACCATATTGGCGGAAGTAAATTTATAATGGGAATATGGATGCCGACATTTACTAAAAGTGCGGTGACTGCACCTATATAAGAACCTAACATACCTCTAATGTGGTGATGGAGCCAATTTTTCCAACGTTTTTTTCGTGCGAGGTATCCATAAATTGCAAATGAATAAGAGAAGATTGCTACATAAAATAAATATGCGATTTTATCCCAGTTGATAATGGATAATATTATTGCCGTAAGGGTAATGACAACATAGGATGCATGATATATCTCGCCCCATTCAGTATGTTTTCCTTTCTTCTTTTGAGCAACCATCGCTACAATACCAGTGATTAAGCATATTGTTCCAAATAGTATGTGTATGGTTAAAAGAATGTTAAAAATGCTCATAATAATTCCTCCTTTTTTATTTTTATAGTATTGCAGTATAGGAGAAAAGTTGAAACATATTGTTTGTTGGCCTTAATATATTGAAATAAAGGTAATCCTAGAACAAATTTAAACGGACAAATTTTTCTTGATTTTAGTGAGCCACGTATTACGTGAAATGAAGGAGAGACTTCCATGTTTACATCTATTACATATTTACAATCAGGGAATGACAAACAACAAAAGGTATATGATGTTTTAAATAAACTAAACATAATGGAGGATTTAGCTTTGTATAGTCCCGTTCTTTGCGGGACAATCCCTATAAGAATTGATACTCTCCAATCTGACTTAGATATAGTAATGGAAGTACATAACTTTGATGTTTTTGAGCAGGAAATGAGATCTTTATATGGTTCTTATAGAGGGTTCAATATAAAAAAGAAAAAAATGAAAGGTACTGAATCGATAAAGGTAAATTTTGAATTCGAAGGTTTTGAATTTGAATTATTTGCTCAGCCTAAGCCAGTGCGTAACCAAAATGCATATAGACATATGATAGTAGAGCACATGCTATTAATGCAGCATCCACATATAAGGGAAGAAATTCTTCGCTTGAAAGAGAACGGTATAAAAACAGAACCTGCTTTTGCTCAAGTATTAAACATTGAAGGAGATCCTTATGAAGGACTTATTGTGTTGGGGCAGGAAATGCGGTTGTGGTAAATAAGATACATAAAAACTCCTCTATAGAAAAAGAGGAGTTTTTATTATGCCATTAGCTTACGGATTAATTCACTCAGCAATTTAACCCCGTGAGTCATTTGTTCTGGAGAAGCATATCCATATGATAAACGAATGTACGGTTCTGATTCTTCTTCATAAATACGTCCTGGATTTAAAAGAATTCCCTTTGATAGTGCCTCTGAAAATAATTTCTTCATCGGAATGCTAGGTACAACCTTAAGCCATATAAAGAATCCGCCGTTAGGAATATCCCAAGTGGCAATATCTGCACAATACTTATTTAAAGCCCGTATCATGATTTGTCTTCGTTCTTTTAGTTGAATTCTTACGTTTGCAACATGTTCTTCATAAAAACCTTTTTTTATCCATTCAGCAGCAACTCTTTGGGATAACGAACTCGATCCATAGTCTGTTTGCATTTTTATATCTGACAATCTTTCAATAACTGGTTCAGGTCCAATAATCCATCCAATTCTAAGTCCTGGGCTAAGTGTTTTAGATAGACTACCAACATATAATACATGTCCATGTTTATCTATTGATTTTAAAGGAGCTGGAGGGGGTTCATCAATCCATAACTCACGATAAATATCATCTTCAATAATAGGTAACTGTTCCTTTTCACATATCTTTATTATTTCTTTTCTTCGTTCTTGAGACATTAATATCCCAGTTGGGTTTTGAAAACTAGGAATAGAATATAAAATGTTTTTCTTTTGACTGTATTTAATGCGTTTTAATAATTCGTTAGGTAAAATACCGTGATGATCCATAGCTATACCAGATAAATTTATATTTGCTGATTGAAATACATGAAGTGAATATAAGTAAGAAGGTTGTTCAAGTAAAACAGTTGATTCTCTATGCAAAAGACCAATTGATATTAATTGCAATGCTTGTAATGCACCAGAGACGATTAATATAGAACCCGGTGATACATGTATTCCGAATGATTTTACGTAGTTACTTATTGCCTCACGTAACGGTAAAAAACCTTTTTGTTCTTCGTATCCGAAATAATCTAATTCGTCACTTACGTTTTTCATAATGGACTGCATCGTTTTTAGCGGGAAAATTTGAGGTGCAAGTTCACCTTTACTAAGATGGATAAGTGTTTTATTTGCTTCTGCTTCATTTATTTCTCGTACCATTAACTTGCTAGGTTTATGAATACCAGCTTTTACATATTCACTCCAATCAGGCGGGGGATTCGTCGCTAATAATGACCATGTATTATTTGTTACAACTGTTCCTGCTCCGATTTTCCCTTGAATTAAGCCATCTGCCATAAGTTCATCGAGCGCAGTTATTACAGTACTTCGATTTACATGAAATAATTTTGCTAACTGCCTTTGACTAGGGATCTTACTTCCGATCGGCCATTCTCCGTTTTCGATTTTTTCTTTCATATAATCTACTATCTGCCGATATTTAGGCAGTTTTTTATTCGTTGTCATAAAAAAACTCCCTCGTTCAATTTAAAAATGCCAAGTGGTTGGTTTTTACGATAAATAACTGGTTGAAGACATTGTATCAACTATTAAATATGATGAAAAGAAATAATTGGTAATTTAAAAATGGTTGGTTTATTAGAAAGGGAGAGAAAACATGCATAATAAAAAATGGGATTTACGCATTATATATGCACACGCGTTTACGATTCTTATATGGGGAACTGCTTTTCCGGCAATTCGTATGGGGCTTGAATCTTATACACCTGAGCATCTTACTTTACTACGCTTATTAATCGCTTCATTTATACTTCTGTTGTTTTCTTTTATCTACAAGTTACGGCTACCGGATTTAAAGGATATCCCAGCAATTTTTATGTTCGGTGCTTTAGGATTCACTTTTTATCACATTGCATTAAACTACGGCGAAAAAACAGTAAATGCTGGTTCTGCAAGTTTAATTGTTTCGGTCACACCTATAGTAACGGCAATTCTTGCTTCTATATTTTTAAACGAAAAAATGAAATTAAATGGTTGGATCGGTGGTGTAATTAGTTTTATAGGAATTGCTCTCATATCATTTAGTCAAGGAGATGCTATTCAATTGAATAGTGGGGGATTATTTATATTATTAGCAGCGATTTCAGAAAGCCTATATTTTGTTTTTCAAACTTCTTACTTAAAAAAGTACGGCTTCTTACCATTTACCATATATACAATTTTATCTAGTACTGTATGTATGCTTATTTTCTTACCGGGAATGTATCAAGAAATACTAGCAGCTCCTCTTGAAGTGAATGTGAGTGTTTTATATTTAGGCTTATTTCCAACAGTACTCCCATATATCGCATTGGCCTATATCATATCTCATGCTGGTGCTGCTGAGGCAACAAGCTCTCTATATTTAACCCCAGTAACTGCATGTTTTATTGCTTGGTTATGGTTAGGAGAAGTGCCAACTTTAGTTTCGATAATTGGCGGAGGGATTACTATACTTGGTATCGTGATTGCTCATATACCAGTATTAAGAAAAGAAAAACATAGGAATTTAGCAAATAATCAATCCGTATAACGTAATTCAATAATAATTTTATGATACTTTTTCATATAGTTTCTTTCTTATGTTGATAAATATAATATTTTGTATTTCAGTTAAATATTGTATGTTACATTTTATGTAGTAAGCATTTTAAAAGGAGATGACAACATAATGAATGGAAAAAGAAATATTTTCACATGTATTTCTATTATAGGAATCGGTCTAGCTAGTTTTTCTAGTTTTAGTTTCGCAGCAAATGTAACGGACAATTCAGTACAAAATTCTATTCCCGTAGTTAATCAACAAGTAGCTGCTGCAAAGGAAATGAAACCATTTCCCCAGCAAGTTAATTATGCAGGTGTTATAAAACCTACTCATGTTACACAGGAAAGTTTAAATGCTTCTGTAAGAAGTTACTACGATAATTGGAAAAAGAAATATTTGAAAAATGATTTATCTTCTTTACCTGGTGGTTATTACGTAAAAGGAGAGATTACGGGTGATGCGGATGGGTTTAAGCCACTTGGAACTTCAGAAGGTCAAGGGTATGGGATGATAATTACAGTATTAATGGCTGGTTACGATTCGAATGCCCAAAAAATCTATGATGGTTTATTTAAAACAGCAAGAACTTTTAAAAGCTCTCAAAATCCTAATTTAATGGGATGGGTTGTCGCAGATAGTAAAAAAGCACAAGGTCATTTTGATTCTGCTACTGATGGGGATTTAGATATTGCGTATTCTCTTCTTCTTGCTCATAAGCAGTGGGGATCAAATGGAACAGTTAATTATTTAAAAGAAGCACAAGACATGATTACAAAAGGTATTAAAGCTAGTAATGTTACAAATAATAGCCGACTAAATTTAGGAGATTGGGATTCTAAAAATTCACTTGATACGAGGCCATCTGATTGGATGATGTCACACCTTAGAGCATTTTATGAATTTACAGGTGATAAAACTTGGCTTACTGTTATTAATAATTTGTACGATGTTTATACGCAATTTAGTAATAAGTACTCTCCAAATACAGGACTTATTTCAGATTTCGTTGTAAAAAACCCACCACAACCCGCACCTAAAGACTTCTTAGAGGAGTCAGAATATACAAATGCATATTATTACAATGCTAGTCGGGTACCATTGAGAATTGTAATGGACTATGCGATGTACGGCGAGAAAAGAAGTAAAGTCATTTCTGATAAAGTCTCTTCATGGATTCAAAATAAAACGAATGGAAATCCTTCTAAAATTGTGGATGGTTATCAATTAAATGGATCTAATATTGGTAGTTATTCAACTGCTGTATTTGTTTCACCGTTTATTGCTGCAAGTATAACGAGTAGCAATAATCAAAAGTGGGTAAATAGCGGTTGGGATTGGATGAAGAATAAGAGAGAAAGCTATTTTAGTGATAGTTATAATTTATTAACTATGTTATTTATTACAGGAAATTGGTGGAAACCTGTACCTGATGATAAAAAAATACAAAATCAAATAAATGATGCAATTTATGAAGGATACGATAATTAATTAAATTTGAGAATGGTTACTTAAGAAAGGAATTAGCATACGCTAGTTCCTTTTTAATATTTTGTAAAACATTATCCATTCTAAAATTCGCATAGATATACTTGCTTTTTTCATATACATAGTTATTGATGACTCTATGTTTTTATGAGGGGAGAGTATTTCTTGGAAAAAGTATTATTTTTCGGAGACCCAGGTATTGATGACTCATTTGCCATTATGTATGGTTTACTGCATCCCGAAATTGAAATTGTAGGTATTGTAACTGGATACGGAAATGTTGAGCATATACATGCTGCACATAATGCAGCGTATATTTTACAGTTAGCAAATAGACAAGACATTCCTGTCATTAGTGGTGCAACAAAACCACTTACAGAAGAAATTACTACGTACTACCCTGAAATTCACGGAGCAGAAGGATTAGGGCCCATCCATGTTCCAGAAAGCGTATTATCTATTCCAATATACAATTTTGGTAGTATCGCTGCGATTCTTGTAAAGTACGGAAAAGATTTAACGATTGTTGATGTAGGAAGATCTACCTCGTTAGCAATTGCTTTTAATTTATGGAATGATTTAATGCTAGATGTAAAAGCAATATATTTCATGGGTGGTGTTTTTTTAGAAGTAGGAAACGTTACGCCGTTAGCAGAGGCAAATGTGTATGGAGATCCTATAGCAAGTAAAATTGTTTTCCATCAAGCAAAGAATTTATTAATATTCCCTTTAAATGTAACAAACAAAGCTGTGTTAACACCAAATGTATTTAGCTATATTCAAGCTAATACAAAGAATCCATTTCATATGATAATGAAACCAATGTATGACTACTATTTATCTGCATACCAAAAACTTAATCCATCTATCGAAGGACCTTTGCTACATGATGTGGTTGCAATAAGTGGATTAGTAAATCCAAGTTTTTTTGAATTTGTGCATCGTACAGTAAATGTAGATACATACGGAGATACGAAAGGACAAACATTTGCTGATTTCCGCCCTAGCTCTATACCTGAAGGGGCCCATATAGCATTAGAAATAGATGAACAAAAATTCATTCAAGATTTTATAAAAATCATGTTATAAGTTGTTGTCGAAAAAGGGAATTATTTCAATGCGTTGAATATAAAAATACATCCCTCTAGATAAAGGAGCTTACAATATTGAATGTCCAGTTAAAGGTTGTTACGAGAGAAAATTGGGAAGAAGCATTAAAGCTACAAGTTAAAGAAAATCAGTTGAAATTTGTTCCATCCGTAGCAGTTTCGCTTGCTAAAGTATATATAAAACCAGATGGTGACAATGTAGAGTACATACCATTCGCTATATACGTTGGTGACCTTATGGTTGGTTTTGTAATGCATGCAGTTGTAAGAAAGACATCAGATATGTATTGGATTAACGGATTTATTATTGATCAAAAGCAGCAAGGTAATGGATATGGAAAAGCAGCATTACAAGAAAGTATTAATATAATAAAAAATACTTTTAAATCGTGTAAAGAAATTAGATTAACCGTACATAAAGATAATATCTCTGCAAAGAAACTATATGAACGATACAGTTTCAAATCATTAGAACAGGAGTATGATGGCGAGCAAGTATATCGTTTATTTGTTTAACTATTAGGAAGTAAAGGCGTGAAATGAAATATGCAATTTACTGAAGTGAAAATTGAAGTGTTCATTCCTGAAGAATATATTGAAACATTAAGGGATGAATTAAATAAAATTGGAGCATGTAAAACGGGCGAATATGACCATTGTCTTTCCTATAGTTCAGTGAAAGGATATTGGAGACCGTTAGACGAGGCATCTCCTTTTAATGGAGAAATTGGTCGAATATGCGAAGGGCAAGAATGTAAAGTTGAAATAAAGTGTAAACGAGAACTTGTAAAAGATGCTCTTGAAGTTATTAATGATATTCATCCGTATGAAACACCTATGATTTATATTATACCAATACTAAATGACTATTTTGAGCAACTATACATTGAATAACTAGGAGGAATATCAATTGAAAAGTAAATTTCATCATATTGTACGAGCAGTCATGATAAAAGATGAAAAATTATTAGTTGCTGAATATATTGGCCATCATTATTTTTTACCTGGTGGCCATGTTGAAATTGGAGAATCAGCAGAGAATGCATTAATAAGAGAGTTAAGAGAAGAACTTGGAGTAAACTGTAGTATACAACAATTTTTAGGAGTCATAGAAAATCAATGGCAAGATAAAGAAGTGCTTCATCATGAAATTAACCACATTTTTGAAGTAGAGTCACAAGATTTACATACGGACTTACCACCGAAATCTAGCGAGTCTCATTTAGCATTTCAATGGATAGATTGTAATAAAGAAGCCTTAAATCATTATGAAATCATGCCAATGCCTTTAGTGAAGGAATTACTAGAAAGAAAGTTAAGTGATGAACTACTAAATTGTTGGATTAGTAATTTTTAAATCACTTTATTTATAGTAAATACGTCCATCGAATGAATATAAAGAAAATAGGCTGAAAAACAAGGTACATCACCTAGTGTAAGTTCATATTTTGTTGATGTACGCATTTAGTCTATAGTCTTGTTTCTACTTTGTTCACAAGAATTTATTAACTTTAATATTTGGGCGGAATTTATATTTATAAATGGAGGGGTTCTTAATGAATCAGTTTCAACATGAACTACAAACATTAAATCTTAATGATTATCAAACTGGTAATGTTGTGTATTGGGATCAACAACAAAGTCAATATCCATACTACTACATTCAAGACGATGCACGTCGTTGCGGAGGATGCGGAGGTTGTGGTGGACGCTGTGGCGGTTGTGGCGGCGGTAGATGTGGTGGCTGTGGTGGACGTTGCGTAGGTTGCGCTGGTTGTTTTGGTTGCTTTAATTGCTGGAACTGGTGGGTTATTTAAATATAGTACATCATTAATATTTTATATGAAAGAAAGGTGTAAATACTGTTTATACTTTTCTTTCATGCTGTAATTTTGTATTAGTGTTAAGGGGGATTTATTTGTATACATACGAAAAGTTGATTTCTTGGGTAGAAAATATAAAAGAAAAAAATCAAAGTTCTGCTGCAGCACTTTGTATTATAAAAGATAATAAAATCGTGCTAGAGCATTATAGTGGTTATCACTCAAATACATCTACAAGCAAGAAAGTAACAGCACCTTCACAATTTAACGTTGCTTCTGCTAGAAAAAGTTATTTAGGATTAATAATAGCGTATGCGCTTTATGAGGGGAAAATAAACTCTATTGATGATGAAGCGATAAAATATTTTAAAGACTTTGATCCTGTATTGCTTGGTAAAACGACGATAAGACATTTAGTAACACATTCGCACGGATTAGAAGAAACGAATGACGGGACAATTTTTCGTGAATTTGAACCGGGACAATCATGGGCGTATAGAGATATTAATGTAAGAATGATGACACGTCTTATTTATCAGCTATATAACAAAAGTTTTCCTGAATTGTTAAAAGAGCGTGTTTTTAAACCTGCTAAATTTCAAGAAACAGGATGGAGAATACAGCAAGATGAAAATTTGGTTGAAATTATTAATAATCCAAATGAAGACCCGATAAGTGGAATTGGTACAGTAAATGATGGTACTGAAAAAAATCTATTTGTCTCAGCTAGAGAATTTGCGCAGTGGGGCAATCTTCATCTAAATCAAGGCATGATACATGATAAACAAATCGTTCCAAAAGAAGTTATAAAAATTGCTACGAGTTTGCAGAGTCCAACATTTATAAACAAAGAGCTACCACAAAATGGGGTGTTTTGGTTCATCCAAAATGAGCCTGCACAATTAAGCGAACTTGGTGAACGTATTCCAAAAGGGTCGTATCAAATATTAGGGATTACTGGGCCGACTATTTTAGTAATACCTGAATATAATGTAGTTGTTGCAAAAATGTATAATAAAAGATATAACTACGGCGGTGATAATTACTTATATTATTTACGTGAATTTAGTAATTTAGTCGCTGATACATTTAGTAACCGTATTAGGGCATAATTACTCCTATAACAAAAAGGGGTGATTGAAAGTGAAAGATAAAGTGAACAAAAATAAAAAGCAAAATATAAAAGATGTAAATGTACCGCAGCCGAAAGATTTTGATGAAATCGAATATTAATTTTTCATCCGACTATATGATGAATGAAAAATACGTCTTAAGTCTCATAACATTTAAGAAATTATTTGATAACATATATACATAAGCATTTGAAAATGTCTTATCTTAACAAAGCTTTCTTTAGAAATATCTGATATAACCTGCAAAAGGCACTTCTTTATGAAGTGTCTTTTTGTGTATATGAACTTAATTACCATTTTCCGTACAGTATCTTGTAATTTATGATGGATATACTAACTGTGAAAATTCATGTCAAGATAAAAGAAGGGGACAAGTTAGTATGAAACAAAGTTCTATAAATCCGTTACTAATTGTTCTAGGTACAATCATTGTTCAAATTGGCCTTGGAACAATTTATACATGGAGTTTATTTAATCAACCCCTTGTAAGTAAGTTTGGATGGAATCTTAATTCAGTAGCGATAACTTTCTCCATAACAAGTTTTTCTTTATCATTCTCAACTTTATTTGCAGCAAAGTTGCAGAAAAAATTAGGACTTCGAAAACTTATTGCTACTGCAGGAATTGTTTTAGGACTCGGCTTAATACTTAGTTCACAAGTTTCTTCTTTACCACTATTATATTTATTAGCTGGTGTCGTTGTTGGTTATGCGGATGGAACAGCTTATATTACATCACTATCTAATTTAATTAAATGGTTTCCAAATCGGAAAGGGCTTATTTCAGGTATATCTGTATCAGCGTATGGAATGGGCAGCTTAATCTTTAGATATATAAACGGAAATCTTATCGATAACCTTGGTGTATCACAAGCATTCTTCTATTGGGGTATTATCGTGTTACTTTTAGTGTTAATCGGATCGTTCTTCTTACGTGAGGCAATTGTAAGTAATGCTGTAACTGAAACATTACACAATGACTATACTCCGCGTGAAATGATGCGAACGAAACAAGTATATCTGCTATTTTTTATGTTATTCACCTCGTGTATGGGTGGTTTGTATTTAATCAGTATGGTAAAAGATATCGGCGTACAACTCGTTGGACTTAGCGCAGCAACTGCTGCAAACGCCGTTGCTATGATTGCAATCTTTAATACAGTAGGTAGAATCATTCTTGGGACGTTATCAGATAAAATCGGCCGAATGAAAATTGTCTCTGCTACGTTTATTATTATAGGATTGTCAGTCTTTACTTTAAGTTTTATCCCGCTAAATTACGGAATCTATTTTGCTTGTGTAGCAAGTGTCGCCTTTTGCTTCGGTGGTAATATAACTATATTCCCAGCTATTGTCGGAGATTTCTTTGGATTAAAAAACCATAGTACAAATTACGGCATTGTCTACCAAGGTTTCGGATTTGGTGCGCTTGCAGGATCATTTATTGGAGCGATACTCGGGGGATTTCAACCAACTTTCATTATAATCGGTGTTTTAAGTGTTATTTCCTTCATTATTTCAATATTAATCCGTCCACCAACTGCAGAGAAGACAAAGGAACTAAAACATCTACATCGGAAAGTTGCTTAATTTTAAAAAGAGTCCTCATGTTAGGGCTCTTTTTTATTCCATTAACTTTGCTTCTTTACTAACTCATTAAAGACAGGACAATATCATTATAAAATTGAATAGATAAGTAAAAAGGAGCGTGACACTTAAAATGAAAATAGTACAGCAGTGGGTACAAGAAGATAGTGATTACATAAGAGAGAAAGTAATTGAATATAATCAAAAATATCTCGCAGATGAAGAAAAAACACCTTCAGAAAAGGTTAGTTTCATAGTAAGAAATGAAAAAGAAGAAATCGTAGGTGGGGTAACAGCAATAATTTTTTGGCACCATGTACACGTTGACTTTCTATGGGTTTCTGAAGAATATAGACACGAAGGTTATGGAACCAAGTTAATAAAACTTATTGAAGAATTTGCAATTGAAAAAGAGTGTAGGTTAATCAATTTAGATACT
This sequence comes from Bacillus cereus group sp. BfR-BA-01382, assembly GCF_022663475.1. Lineage (NCBI taxonomy): Bacteria > Bacillati > Bacillota > Bacilli > Caryophanales > Bacillaceae > Bacillus > Bacillus cereus group sp. BfR-BA-01382. The sequence continues at coordinate 66,080 of NZ_JAKUFQ010000006.1, read as the reverse complement.
TTTAGCTTTCAAGCACCTGCTTTTTATAAAAAACATGGATATAAAGTAATTGGAGTAAGTGAAGATCATCCGAAAGGACATAATCATTATTATTTAGAAAAACGGCTAAAAAGTATATAGAATTTGTTAACATTAGTATTTGGAATACAAATGTAATCAAGGCGAGGTTATTATTAATTTTAGTTTTAATTTAATCAATTTTCATGCTGAAACTTCAAGAACGTTCTTTGGATAATCTTCCTAAGATACGTTCTTTCTTTATATATCAGTGGCCCATTCTTATTAACTCCACCAATAGCGGTAAAGGCAAGACTTAACTAACTTATATATATTAAAAGGAGTTAATGGTAGAATGGATAGAAGACAGAAAATTCCTTTTATTAAAAATAGAGGAGGTACATATGAAAAAAGTTAATGTTACATACGCGATTTTGTACGATAAAACTAATGAAAAGATCTTAATGGTAAAAAACAAAGGGGAAAATGGTTCTTATTATACATTACCGGGTGGCGCAGTTAAATTAGGAGAAACCTTAGAAGAAGGAGTAATTCGGGAAGTAAAAGAAGAAACAGGGTTACATATAAACGTAAAAGGGATTTGTTCTATCAGCGAAGCCTTTTTCGAGGAAAGAGATCATCATGCAATTTTCTTTAATTTTCTAGGCGAAATAATCGGCGGGAGACATATATATCAAGACCAAAAGAAATCGAAGAGATTACTTGGATGGAATTACATATAGCAGCACCGTATTTACGCATACCAGAACATTTACTAGATTTATTACAAAAGAAAGAAACAGTACCTTATTTTTTTAACGGAACAATCGTTCATCAATCTTCATAAAAATATTATCTCATGTAAGGCGGGGAAAACATGGAGTTCATCGTTAATCACAAACAATTTACTCAAGCACTTTCAGAAGTTAACAAAGCGATATCAACAAAATCTTTAATTCCTATATTATCTGGTATAAAAATAACTGCAGATCAATCTGGAATTACTTTAATTGCAAGTAACTCGAATATTTTTATTGAAAAATTCATTCCTGTTTCAATTGAAGACGAAAAAATTGCAACTATTTTAAAGGCAGGAACTATTGTTGTACCTGCAAAGTATTTCATTGAAATAATAAAGAAAATGCCAAGTGATATAGCAATAAAAAGTAAGAATGAGCAAATTATTAAGATACAATCAGAAGAAATCACATTAAGTTTAAATGGATTTCCTGCAGATGAGTTTCCGAATGTACCGCTTATAGACAATCATGCAGAAATCAAGGTAGAGACAGAGCAATTGATTGAAGTATTTAAACAAACAGTCTTTGCGGTAGCAAAAAATGAATCTAGACCTGTTCTTACTGGGGTGCATATAGAGTTATCTAATAATAAGTTTATTTGTGCTGCAACTGACTCACATAGACTAGCGATACGTGAAACGCGACTTTCCTCAGATGTAAAAGCAAATTGTATTGTACCAAGCGCAACCATTAGTGAACTTCTAAAATTAATGAACAGCAATTCGGAATTCGTATATATTTACCTTTCAGAGAGTCATATTATATTTACGCTTGGAACAACTACATTATATTCAAGACTAATTGAAGGGAAATATCCTAATATTTCTAACCTTATTCCAAATGACTTTAAAACGATTATTAACATAGATAGAAAAAAGATATTACAAGGTGTAGACCGATCAAGTTTATTAGCAAGTGAATGGGCCAATAACAATGTTAACTTAGAAATCATAAACGAATCTACAATTAAAATTTCTTCAAACGCTTCTCAAATTGGGCAAATATCCGAAACGCAACAAATAGATGCGATTCAAGGTGAAAAACAATTAAATATATCTTTCGATGGGCGTTTTATGGTTGATGCTTTAAGAGCAATAAAAGAAGAAACGATTACTTTAAGCTTTGGCGGTTCTATGAGACCGATATTGATTGAAGCAGGAGAGCAATCTGCAGCAATCCATCTTATATCTCCAGTAAGAGCTTATTAAAAACGGAGGAAGGAATCACATTATGTACAAGCACACTTTATGTTTTATAAAAAGAAATGAAGAGATACTTATGTTAAATAGAGAATATGATCCGGTAAAAGGATTATGGAATGGGGTAGGAGGAAAGATAGAAAAGGGAGAAACACCTTTAGAAAATGCGATTCGTGAAATAAAGGAAGAGACTAATATAAAAGTTACGTATGACCAAATTCAATTTAAAGGCATTATTAAATGGGAGGATTCTTCATATTCTGGCGGTATTTATGTTTATCTAGTAGAGTTACTTCATGAATTTACATATCACACTCCAAAAAAAAGTCGCAGAAGGAATTTTAGATTGGAAAGAGGTTTCTTGGATTCTTAGTGACTATAATTACGGTGTAGGAGAGATGATACCTAAATTTTTAGTTGAAGTGCTCCACAATGAATTAATATTAGAGCATAATTTTATTTTATCTAATCATAAATTAATAGATTATAGGAATAAAGAATTAGCTAAGCAGGACAACTCTATAGATAATATAATTCCATTATAAAAAGTAAGAATCGTAATCTATCATACACAGCAAAATAATTATCACCTAAATATAAAAGCCATAGATTATTCGAAGAGTAGCTAAGGAGAAAATTTATATGAGGATGAGTGTGATGAAGAAAATAATTATTTTACTCATAGGTATCGTTTTAATTACTATTGCTTTTTATCAATACAACAAAAAAGAAGGTTTAGCTAAAAATGATAAGGTGTATGTAGAAGACTTTAAAGGTAAAAATGATTCAAACAAAATACAATCTGCTATTAATAAAGCAGAATCTAGTAAAATTAAAACAGTATTGCTTGATGATAAGAAGTATAAAATTACGTCACCAATCGTAGTGAAACAGGGTGTAAAGTTATTATTTGGTTATGGAACACAATTTGTTGTTGAAGGTAATTTTAGAGTTCTAGAATTAGAAAAAAACGCTTCTATTGAAGGAGCTTATATAGCTATAGATGATCCTAAATTTAATTCTGAAGTTATATATTTAGACGGAAAAAATAAGTATTATAACACTTGGCACAAAACACAAATAAAAGATATAAATATTATCAATTGGACAGAAACGAATAAAGGTACCGGCATTTCTTTGTATTCTGGTGGGAAGGAAAATGAAATTTCATTTATTAATTTTGAAAATATAAAAGTTGTAGGCATGGAAACTGGGGTGAAATTAGTAGCAAAGAAACCACAATCTGGACATGCATGGATAAATGCCAACCGTTTTATGAACTTCTCTCTCGAAGATTGTGTAAATATGATTTTTATGGATAGTAATGTAACAACGCCAAATGAAATTAGTGGTAACCTATTTACAAACCTTCAAATACAACCTACAAATAAAACGAAAAGTATTGTAAAGGTAAGTGGACAGCATAACGAGTTCCATGGAATGGTGTGGGATTTACAGAAAATCAATCACGAAAACGAACTCATTGAACTAACTGATAAAAGTATGAATACAGTGATTGAAATGTCCAGTGTACCAGCAAATAGAATTTTAGATAGCGGGAAATCAAATATAGTGAAATAAGTTTAAATACAGAAAAAGAGCGAATTCCTTATAAGAGAGTTCGCTCTTTTTCTATTTATAATTAAATTTCTCTCCACCAAGCTGTTGAAGGATAGTTTGTAGATTTTAACGTAATAGATTCGCCAATTTGGGGCGTTGTAATTTTAACTTCTAAACGGTTAGCTTCTTTCGTAACACGCTCTATCGGATCACTCCATTCGTGTAATGCTAATGTAAAAGCACCCCAATGAATCGGAAGAAGTAATTCTCCTTGTACATCAATATGAGCTTGTACAGTTTCTTCAGGCAACATATGAATTGCAGACCACCTCGGATCATATTGTCCGCATTCCATCAATGTAAGATCGAATGGACCATATTTATCACCAATTTCCTTAAAGTGAGGGGCATAACCGCTATCGCCACTAAAGAAAATTTTAGTCTCTTGACCAAGGATAAGCCATGAACACCATAATGAACAATCTCTATCTGTCATACTTCGTCCAGAGAAATGCCTTGCAGGCGCACATACTAACTTAATATTATCAAACGTAATTTCGTCCCACCAATTATGCTCACTAATTTTACTAGGCGAAACACCCCATTTAATAAGATATTGTGCAACTCCAGTTGGAACATAAAAGTGCTTTGCGCGATCTTTTAACTGCATAATACTTTTGTAATTCAAATGATCATAGTGATTATGAGAAATGATAATCGCATCAATTTCTTGAAGGTCATCACGTTCTAAAGAAAAAACACCACTATAGCGTTTACTATTAAACAAAGGAAATGGGGAAGAGGCATCTCCAAACATAGGGTCTAATAACAGTTTTTTACCTTCTATTTTCAAAAGAGAAGCAGAATGGCCAAACCATGTAACACTCTCTAACGGTTCATTATCTTTATTTGATAAAACGATAGGCAAACCTTTTATAGGACGCAGCTTTGATTTTATTTTAAAGTAATCCGTCATTAAACTTATAATATCTTTCGGTTTAAAACTCATATCAGTATGAATTTGATTTGTATATTTCTTATTCATTCGTTCTCCTTTTTACGATTAACAATTTACGTATGTTGTTATTGTAGCTATTTGTAGTTTAAACTATATTATTTTACCTTTCATCTAAAATGCCTTGTATTTCATAAATCCGTCAAATTCATTATTTGTATCTATAAAGTACAAATCGCACAGCAGCAGCTAAGACAAATATTAAGTACATGTAAATTGTTTTTATTTAGTAAATTCCTTCTTATACGCAACAAAGAACATATGTTTCTTTGTATGTTATAGAAGAAAATATGTCTCTAATAAAAGAAAGGAAGGAGAGGATATAAGTGCACATAGAGCGAAAAAAGAAATCAAAATGTAAACTATCAAAATCTGAAATCATGCATTTGTATACTGAAGGGAAGAGCACCTCAGAAATCGCTGTGCTTGCTAATGTGTCTGCAAGGTATATTCGTATGGTTTTATCAGACAATAACGTACCAAGGCGCGCTATAGGGAGTTGGAAGAGAAAGTATGACATAACAGAAGATTACTTTAAAACGTGGTCAAACAATATGGCTTATATTTTAGGGTTTATAGCAGCAGATGGTGTTATACAGAAAGAAAATCAATGTGTCAGTATATCTCAAAAAGAAAGTTATATTTTAGAAAATATAAAAAAAGAACTAAAAACAAACCAGCCACTTTATCAAAACAAAAAAACAAGCGTATACATGCTAAATATTAATAGCAAAACAATAAAAGACGACCTTATGAACATACACGGAATTATGCCATGTAAATCATTTAACATCGAATTTCCTTTTGTACCAGAAGAATATTTGCATCATTTTGTTCGTGGGTATTTTGATGGGGATGGTTACGTCAAGTATGAAACTTATACAGTTAATTTCGTAGGTGGATCATATAACTTTATGAATTCTTTACATCAAATTCTTCAAAATCGCAATTTACGAGCCGATTTACTAAATCAAAACAAACATTATCGCGTTATTTTATCTGGAAGAAAATCAATACAACTATTTTCAAATTGGATTTATAAAGACAAAGATATTTATTTGCATAGAAAATATGAAGTGTTTCAGAGAGAAAGTCTGAGTTTAGATCAATTACAAGATCGAAAATTAAAACAAACTCAAACTGCCGTTAAACAAAGAAAACAAAATTTCCTTGAAGAATATATGAAAAATAAATGTAATGCTACAACTTGTTCAAATTTAGAAATAAGCGAATCGGCTTTCAAACGTTGGCTAAAAAATGATAATCAATTTAAAAGAGATTATGAAAAGATTAATTTAACAATGTCCACTAGCGATAACTAAATATAAAATCCTAAAAAACCTTAGAATAGGTATGAAGATAGCTATTCTAAGGTTTTTTATTTTTAAATCATAAAGGATTCTTAATTTTATTGATTGAATATAGTAAATACATAGATTTTACAATTTTCTTGATAAAAAAGGAGAGAGACACCTTGCAAAAGAAATTTATCAATCCAGAAACGATGCCACCAACTTTTGGATATTCACATGTAGTGGAAGTTAGTAACGCTAAACGAACAATTTACATATCTGGACAAGTAGCGATTAACACTGATGGTCAAATAGTTGGCATTGGTGATTTAGCTACACAAACGCGACAAGTTTTCGAAAATATTAAAAGTGCATTAGAAACTTCGGAATTAAGATTTAATGATGTAGTAAAATTAACATTTTTCCTAACAGATATTTCTCAAATGGCCATGGTTAGAGATATACGAGATCAATACGTTGATACTAAGAATCCACCAGCAAGTTCAGCTGTCGAAGTTAGAAAGTTAATTAACGATAACTTATTAATTGAAATTGAAGCAATTGCTATAGCAAACTAATTTTAAGAACTTATCTGTAATCATATCAATGCAATTCGTTTAATGCGTTCAGTTAAAACGAATTGCATTTTTTATTGTCTTAAATATAATTTATATCTGGAGACATTTTCATCAACAACTTATAAAACAAACAACTACACAATCCATCACACAGAATGATTAAAAAGAACGAGGGGAGGCTAATCACAAAAGCTGACTTATTTATAATAAGTTTATAATTTGAAGTTAGTTAACATAATATATATTATAGGTAGTTATAGAGACAAAGCGATTACAGGTATCAAAAACCAAGTAAACTATACTTAATGAGACGGAACGGAGATTTTTAGTGAGATTCATATGAAATCTTATCTAAACAAATTTCTTCGGTTTTTATCGTTTTTATTTGTTATAAATTCATCACAGCAAATCTTACTCAATAATCGCTTAAGATTTAACGAATCCAAATCATTTTTGATCGGCAAGAAATTTTTATACAGAAAAATTATTTCTATACAAAATATAAATTAGTAATTTTATTTTATGTTTTACTTAATGAACTTATTGCTATTTGCACACGTTTTACAACTTTACATTATTTGTTGTTATTTCTGTTATTTAGGCTTGCCTTTCATTACACTCATTGTTTTTTATTCTAGTTAACATAACGCTTATTTTTAACATAAAAAATCCTCCTCACCTTCAGGAAGATTTTTTGTTTGCTATTAATTTATTTATATCTTCTAGTAACAATCCCAATTGTAAATGACATTGGAAAAATCTAGATTTAACAGCTCTTCCTTACGTATAAAGAAATTAGCAACCCCAGAATCGCCCCACATAATATTTAATGAATCGTCTGTATCGATTTGCAGCAATAATATGTCATGTTGCTGGTATTTTTCTTCCCATTCTCTAGGATCTGTCTGTGTGAAAAATGGATATCCACCAATTTTATGTCCTTGATCTTTACATAAATCATCATACAGTTCGCCTAATTCTATATTATTTTCTTCATCAACAATCTCTTCCCAATCAATGTTATCACTAAAAATCATTTCAAATCGATAATCTCTTGGTGTTACTGGTTGATATGCCAACTCAAACTTTAGTTTTGCTGCTTCGGGTATGATAAAATTCTCTAAATGTAAAGTGTTTAAATAACTAAAATCAGTAATCACCTTAGTTAAATCCGCTGTGATTGTAGAATGATAAACAATTCGAAAGTCTTTTTGGCTTGTGGGATGATCAAAATCTGCTCCAAAAAGATCTTCTTCAGGACTTACGAAAAACTGTAACAATCCCTTTTGAGGCATATATTCAACATGCGGCATTTCTTCAAAGTTTAACTGCGCAAGTAGCATCATAGGTTGTCCATTTGAGTCTTTAGGATGCTCTTGATCTATAGGTAAATACGGATAACCACCAAACTTACTTTCAAAAAGCGTTGTCTCTGCTAATGTTCCAGACACTTTAACATACGGTTTCACACTTTCTTCTAAAATACTACGATACTGTTCTAGTTCTTTCGGAATTTGAAGTTGATACGTATTCTTCACTACATTTGCCTCCCTTTAGTAACGAATTGAAAATGCCTAACTTAATTATATAGTAAGCGATAGCTTAATTGAAAATCGTTAAAAATCCATTTTCACCCTCATTTTTTGCGCGCTTGTCGGACAAAGTAAATTATGCTCTAAAACCTTTTTATTGATAGTTCGAATTAATTCCGCTGCTTCTGCCGTATTTGTATTTTCTTTTAGTCTTTCTTTTAAATCTTCAATTTCTTTTGAAAGCTCAATCCACCTAGGCAAAATATGATTATTTGCTAAAGTTCTATAAAGTTGCTTTTCAGGATTGTAAGAAAGATCTTTATCGAGATTAAGAGGTTTACCTTTACCAGGTAAATTATCAAAAGCTCCTTTCTGTTCTGCTTGTTTAACGATAGAACTAATATGATCCTCATACGTATACGACCAAACTTTTTCATCTTTTACTAAAATCTCTTGTTTCTTTAATTTTTTATCGAGTTCTTCCTGATTCATAGATTTTCTCTCCTTTTTATTTTATAGTGTGGTTTTTATCTATTTCAAAGCTTTCAATCCATCAAATAACTTTTTTCACCCTCACACGCTATCATGACCGTCTTGAAACTCTTCATAAGTGGTTTTGTACCCTTTATCTTTTAAAGCTCTATACAAGTGATTATTGGCCGTTAAAAGAGGTTTGTTTTCAAGTTGTCCTGCTACCATATAAAAGTGAAGTTGAGTTGCATTAGAATTTATAGATGAAATTTGATTTTCAATGCGAGGAATATCGTTTTCAAAAGTTAGTTCTTCTAGCTGATTAACATGATCTACAGCAATACATGGCGGTATTCCATTTTCGTAAATTAAATAATTGAGTGTTTTTGCGATTGAAGATTACTTAATGCATGGATTTTTATTAAAGACAATGAAATGTTCTTGAAGATGTGAAGTTTGAGAATAATTATGAGGTAGATCAAGATGTTTTGCCTTTGCTGCAATGTGGCAGTAAGGATATTTAATTTTGATAGAATGATATAAGAGTCTTGCTACACTTTTGTAATAAGACTCTTTAAATAAGTTATTTACTAGAATAATTGTCTATTGCTTGAATAGAAAGTTCAAACGATTTTATTCTTCTTTCTAAAAGCGTTCTTTGAGGACTCCCAAGCTTTGACTTAACGTAAATCTTTTCAATTGATGGAAGCAAACCAATCAGAACATTACGAGCTTCTGCTAAATCTTCCTGAGTATAATGATGAGTTTCTTGCTTCCAAACACTTTCTAACATAGCTAAGCCGATACTAGCTGCTTTGAGTCTTTTTTTCACTAAAGTAGTATTTGATCCTTTTTGAGTCATCTGTGATAAGGCATTTTCAAGTTTACTAATTGTTGACTGTAAAGATTTTATTGATTCTACTTTATCTATATTTGATACGTTTTTCATGTTAATGTTATCCCTTCTACGTTGCTAACTTGTTTTGTTTAATGTTCAATGAAATCCTTAAAAGCTTGATTTCACTCGAAATATTTTAACATAAATAACTAACTGTATTCGAGTTGGACAATAACTTAAAGCAAAACAGCTATTCCTCTCTCCTCCCCTGTATCATTCTATTATATGTACTTCTTTCTTCTCATTAGAATTCCTATATAAACTAATTGTTAATATTGAATGTTTTATGAACAAAAAACGTACAAGTAATGTAACCTGTACGTTTTCGCTTTTATTCAGTAAGGTAATAAAGTAATAGCTTCCTGGTCTTCTCATAACTTATGAAATCTCTATACAAAATGGGATAATTCACAATTTCTGTTTCTAGAAAACGATATTGCGGAAACCACTCAAAAAACGATTTTCTTAACCACTTTATTTGTTGAAACGTAATGTTCTGTTCGTTTCGTTTCCATTTAGTACAGAATTTAAAGTAGCTGCTGTATGCATCCAATGATGATTAAAATCAGCGTTTATACAATTATCTTCGGTAAATCTACTTTCTAAGTTTCGCTGCAATTTTGCTGTAGCGCGATAAGGAAACGGTTTGTACAGCGGACTAGGCATTTTCTGCAATTCATTAAAAATAACCCTTTTTCCTAACTTCAACTTTCTCCTCCTTTATTTCTCTATCCAATTTAATAAGTTTTCATAATGATATTGAGCATCTATATAGCCAAGGTTATATAAATTAACAAGTTTCTCTTTATTTCTTTCTATTCCGCTTATTGGAAGCTGTACGCTAGGCTGAATGACATAAAAGTTGTCTTTTTGTTCTATTTGATTCATATAAGATATCGTCTCATTATAAAAACGATAATGTTCTACTAAAGATTCTGCGATATTCGGATATTTTCTATATAAAATTTTAGCCAGTCTAAAAAATTTATTCCGCTGCTTTTCGTATCCTTCTGGTTTTGTCATGATAACTACATTCTTTTCATAACCATCAGTTTGAGCTTTTAGAACTGGAATAGGATCTATAATTCCTCCATCTAACAACTTACGATTATCGTATTCTACAGCAGGTGCTATAAACGGAACTGAGCTAGATGCACGGATGATTTTTAAAATATCATTTCCATGTTCTATTTTATTATAATAAACAGCTCGTCCTGATTCGCAATCAGTCGTCCCTATAACAAATTGTTCATTACAGTTTAAGAAAGTTTGAAAATCAAACGGGACAATTTTATTAGGTACTTCATCAAATAAAAAGTCCATCCCAAATAATTCACGTTTTCGAATTAAATTTCGATAAGATATATACCTGTAATCTGATACTAGTTCTGTATTTACTTTCTTATTTCTCCCTTTTTGACGTGACAAATAGGTTGCCCCCATACAGGCTCCAGCTGATACGCCGACTACATACGGAAAGAATAAGTTCTTTTCCATGAAATATTCGAGTACACCTGCAGTATATAAACCTTTCATTCCTCCGCCCTCTAATACTAAACCGATATTCTTCATGTTATATCCCTCTGCTTCTTTTTTCTTAATTTCATATTAGCACAAGATTTTAAGATGAGGTTATATAAACTAATTACAACAATAACCAGAAACTACCAAAGTAATGTCATAATATCTTTGTGAGTAACATGTTACAATATAAGTAATTCATTCCACATATATTAAAGGAGGAATTTAATATGGGTTTATTTAGCGGTATTTTAGGAAATGCATCAAATACGAGTTCTGAAAGTGTAGAACGTGATTTAGAGAAGATTATGCTAGACGATGAAAAAGTAGAGCATGCTTATAAATTAATTCGTGATCTAATCGTATTTACAAATCGTCGACTTATTTTAGTAGATAAACAAGGAGTAACCGGCAAAAAAACAGAATACCATTCTATTCCTTATAAAAGTATTACACAATATAGCATCGAAACGGCTGGGCATTTTGATTTAGATGCAGAACTTAAAATTTGGGTGTCTAGTATGGAGGATCCAATTACGAAAGAATTTAAAGGTGACGATAGTATTTTAAGCATTCAAAAAGCGTTAGTGACATATACGACAAAGTAGTGGTTTCTTGTATTTTTATTCATTTCAGAAATTACTAACCCGAGTATTTTGGAAGAAAATACATCATTTTTGTATATTTAATCTAAAATAACATAAAAAGGTAAAGCGTGTTTTATATGCTTTACCTTTCTTTTTTGTAATAAATAAGTGTAGTTTTATCATTTAATTTCTTTATAACTTCTGTTCTTTTATACTCCATCTTTTCATACAAAAAACAATTTTTCTCTTCTTCTAAAATAGTAGCAAGTTCCCAGCTCGTTGCTTCAGGAAACATTTCCTCAATTAATGTAATCACCTTTTGAGCAATTCCTTTTCCTTGATAACCCGGATGAATAAACATTGGACTGATCCAAAATTTAGAGGGTGTTTCTTTTTGTGAAATGCATATCGCTCCAACAAGATTCATATCCACTATTATTTTATAGAAGCCACCGTTTACTTGATTTATTCTACAAATAGTTTTTTCGATAGTTTCATTTGCTGGATTTGTTTCATAGTCTTTATATTATAGTCTTTATATTTATGTAATAAAGGGCTAAATGAGTCTATTTGCATTTGAAATATAACTTCTACATCAGTTTCTGTCGCCTTCTCTAATATAATATCCATGTTACCAATTTAGACGCTTTCTTAAAGAAGTAATATGAGCGGTATGATGACGACCATGCCATGCGTATAGTCCTATTGCAACAGCAAGTTTTGTTTCACCAGTTTCAGGATGGTTAAATGTCTTTTCTAAATCTTCAATTTCTAGAGAATATAAAAGGTTAACCCATCTTTTATGTAATGAATCTAGCATTACTAGTGAAACATCTACCGGTAATTTTGAATCGGGTAACTCTGCCCACTTCTCTTCTTTATACGGCTTAATAGTTGGATTCTTTTCTGTCAGTGCTAATTTAAAGCGTATGTAGCTATTCATATGGCTATCAACGACGTGATGAACTACTTGGCGTACAGTCCAACCTCCAACGCGATATGGTGTATCTAACTGCTTCTGATCTAAATCTTTAATTGCCTTTGTTAGTTCATGAGGTAAATCTTCAATTTCTTGAATCCATGTATCAATCATTTCTTCCGTTATAGGACGTTTGTATGTAAATTGGCCAATTGGATAACGCAAATCATTCATGAATAAGTCCTCCTTATTATAAGCGCGAAGTATTTCTCCAAATATAATGTACAAACTTCACATGTTCTCCATTTAATTCTACAGATGTTGTATCTGATTCGTTTTGATAAGAAGAAAATCCGCTTTTTTCTAGTACAATTTGTGATGCGAGATTATTAGTCGTTGTTTTAGCATAAATGTCAGTAATTTCATTATTTTTCGCTACATCTAAAATTAATTTTACGGCTGCTGTTGCAACTCCTTTTTTAGTAAATTTTTCTCCGACCCGATACCCTAGTGAACTAATTCGAGTTTCCGTATCTATATCTACTAAATTGATTCGCCCTACAATTTCTTTTTCTTCATTACGAATTAAATAAAAATAAGAATCTCCATCCGCTTGTTCTATTAATAAATCGTCTAGTAGTTTTTGGAAATATTCAAATTCAAAATATTTCGAGCCACGATTTGGTACCATTGTTTCAAAAAAAGATTTATTCGTAAGTTCAAACGTAAATAAATCCTTAACATCTTGTTTCTTTAGTTGCTCTATGTATATTTCCATCTCGTATTCTCCTTCTTGATTTACTAACTGTTATACATTCTTTTTTAATCAATTATATTCCTGCTATTTCTTTCGATTAAGCAATACAGATAGTAGCACTTTCGGATGAAAAAGATGAAATGGACTACGAATTAAATTCATCACTCGTACTAATCGAATATAAACATCAGAATTACTTGCGGATAGTCGATATATTTGTTTCGTATACCATAGCTGAAATTTTTGTTTTGTAGTTAATTCTCTCTTTAGCTGCGGGTGACGTGATATTTCTGTCGTTGTCATATCCCAAGGGGTTTCTATTATATTAGCTGTCTTTTTATAAAATTGTTGTGTAAATGTTTTATCAAGCTGTTTTCTGCCTTGCAGAAGTAATTGCAACTGGTGAGCCTCCATAGCAGCAACTGATACGCCTTGGCCGAAAACGGGATCAAAACGACATTGCGCATCTCCAACAACTAATAAGCCTTCTGGTACATTATTCACTAAATCAAATCGCCGGCGTACTTGATAAGGAATTTTGTATGTCTTTATATCAGTAATTCCCTCAGCCTTGTTTAGGAAGTCTGTAACATTAGAAATTGATAGGTTTTCAGCAAAATCATAAAACTCATCATCTGTTTGTGGTGCTTTCTCATTTGCGTATCCACTGAAAGTAACAAAATAACGATTATCTTCTATCGTTTGAATAAGAACGCCATAAGGGTTATCAGGGAAACTCGGAGACATTAGCATATTACAACAGTCTAACTCCTCATTTTCTTTAAGTTTGAACATTTTCGTTGCGTAAAATAAATCAATACGAACTTTCTCTTCTTTTACTTCAATTTCGTATTCTCGTAGCCATTCTATACTTTTTGAGCCAAATCCACTCGCATCAACTACAAGATCTGCATGAACTTCTTCTTGTGTGTCTGTCTCTAAATATTTAACTTTTACTCCACACACTTTGTTAAGCTTTGCATCTACCAATAACCCTTTAACCAATGTTTCATATTTAATAGTAATATTTGAAATTTGATGTATTCGTTTTTGAATATGCCATTCTAGCAAAGGACGACTTTGTTGAATCATATGTACTTCCCCTATGAACGGTTGTTTCCATAGACCGAATTGATGCCATTTCAAATCACGCGTAAAGTTGTTTATAATACTACCCGCTTCTATTAATTCGTTCGTAATATTAGGAAACAATTCTTCAATTGCGTTTTCTCCACCTTTTAATAACACGTGAGGATGATTACTTTGTGGAACTCTTTTTCTCGAAGACTTTCCATCCCATCTTTCACCAGCTTCTATAATGATTACTTCTTTAAAAGAAGTTGATAATGCTTTTGCTGCAAACTTTCCTGCCACACTTCCACCAATAACGATAGCCGTATTAAACATATTTTCCCCCTTAATAAAAAGAGATCCTGCCTTGTATGAATGAAACAGGATCTTAAACTAATTAACTTCTTTATCATTATACTTAAAATACATCAGTAAATTGCAACATTAAAATTAAAATACCTAATCCCCATACGTAATACGCGAATACTTTTAAGGATTGACGTTTTAAATATTGAATCATCCATGAAACGGCTATGTATCCAAAAAACGCTGCTGATAACGTTCCGACAATTAAAGATGTACTAGAAATAGATTCTGCTTTCCCTTGAAAAACGTCTACAAATTGCAAAATAATGGCTCCGACAATGGCTGGCGTTGATAATAAAAAAGAAAAGTAAGCAGCAGTTTCACGGTCTAACTGCCTCCATAATGCAGCGACGATTGTCATACCAGAACGAGAAATCGCTGGGAAAATAGCAGCCGCTTGAAATGAACCGATAATTAATGCGTCTTTATATGTGATGTCATCCATTTTTTTACGACCATTCTTTTGTTTATCTGCCATGTAGAGAAAGAATCCGGTCACTAAAAACTCCCAACCGATCGTGATTCCTGTTTTTGAAATATCTTCAAAGAAGTCTTTAAACAATAAACCAATAACAACTGCAGGTATCGTCCCAACAATAAGTAATAACATGAGCTTTGAAAATGGGTTTTTAATTAAATATATAAATTCTTTTTTGTAATAAATAAACACTGCAAGTAAAGTCCCAATATGCAACATCGTATCTAAAAATAAGCCTGCTTTATCTAATTGAAATAAATGCCTTCCTAAATAAAGATGTCCGGTACTACTGATTGGTAAAAATTCTGTTAAACCTTGAATTATACCTAATATGAAAGCTTCTAACCAATTCATGATGGTCTCCTTTCTCTTTTGCTTGTACCAATATATGAGGGTTAAATTTTCGATATGAAAAAAACTATATTTCTCTATGAATTTACTTTTAATTTATGGATATATATGTAAAGAGAATTAAGGAGGGGTATTATGTGGAAGCACACAAAATTTGGTAATGTATTACTTTGGGTAGGCCCTATCCTTGTATTTTTAGGACTATGTATGACAAATGTTATTTCAGATATTCCTTTCTTTGAGGGAAAACATAAAACGCTTGGTATTGTACTTATATTTATAGGGATATTCTGTTTTATTGTGGCTAATCATTTGAAAAAAGGAGAAAGATATGAAGAATAAATCTAAATAAAAAACAATCCTGGCATATTAGCTAGGATTGTTTTTTATTTAGATTTATTATTTGTAGAATACTTTATCAACGTTATATTTCGCTTTATATTCATTAATGATATATGTTTCGTAAATTTCTCTTTCTGTTGGATCTTCTACGATACATGCATCAATGCGGTATACTTCATCACGGTGATTTTTAATTGGTGAAACATTATCTTCAAAATGCTTCTTAATACGTTGTCTAATTTTACGAGCTTTACCTACGAAAAGAAGTTCGTCATTAATATTGTAAAACATAAAAATGCCGCCTTTATCTCTAGGGAACAAGTGAAAATCGATAAATCCATTAATTGGAGTAATGATTGGCTCGTCTCCTTTAATAACTTGTTTACGTTCAGTAATTGTAACATCAACTTCAGGGATACTAATTTTAATCAAGTTCATTCACGTCCTCTTTTATTATAAAGATAAATAATAGCATACATAAGTAAGAAAAGCTATGTTCAGAGGCATATTTCATTTTATAATTCAAATATTATAGGTGTATCATGTAAATTGTTCTTCCAAATCATATGATCACTGGATTCGCCCCAGTAATCTTTCAATACATAGCTAGGTTTTCCAAACTTTTTCGTCCATATACTTTGCGCATTTTTATATCCACTATCTAAACAATATTCTGTTATCCCTCTGCTAAGTAATGTAAGAAACATTGTATGTAGTAATAAACTCCCTATTCCCTTTCTTTGATACTCCGGAAGTATGAATACAGTTCCTATTTCATACAAATTTTTAAGTACACCACCTGTACAACTATTAATCAATGTACTTGCTGGACCAATTTCGATTGTTCCAATGATTTTATCGTTACTTGTATCAATTGCTAATAAAAAGTAACGACTTTCTCCGTTACTATCAAAATCACTTTTCAAATACTGCTTTTTTGAGTTAATTTCATTTTCTATGTCATCCAATAATTGTGACAATCCTTCATTTTTGTATGTATTCGTAATAACTATCCGGAAAAATAAATATAGTTCATCTACATCATTCAAATTTGGTCTTCTAACTGCAACGTTAGTCATGAATGCATTCTCCAATCTTCATTATGCCATTGTCAATACAACACTTTACATAATCTATTCATCATTATTCTGCAAAAACCTGCATAAATCCAGCAGTATAGAAAGCTCAGTATAAATATTGATAAAATAATTTTTATGTCCATAGTTGTATGAACAGTAGGACCAAGTACCGGAAAACGGAAAACATCGAGAACGATCATAATCCCTATAAGTAGACAAGTCGCTGAAAAGGAAACAATCCAAATTCTCCTCTTGAATTTTAAAAAGGCTAGTCCTAAGGCTAGACCTAATAAGCCTGTAGTAAAAGGAAAGACAATTAGTTCACTTGGCTCAATAATAAATAATAGAAAAATAGTAAGAATATAAGAAAGTATTCCCTCACGAATAGAATAGAGAATAGCAAAAAAAATCGGCAATGTCGAAAATGGACTAATGAGCAAACCTATACCAGGAATTAAGTTCCCCGCTGCTTGAAACATGGTGGCCAATGCACTCATCAAAGCTGTAAGTACTAACTTATTCGCAAGGGACAAGTTTCTTTTATGAACAAAGCTTATATCATGCTCTATCATCAGTTGATACCAATAACGTACAAAACGATTCATTAAAATACCCCCTAAAGATACCTCATTCATTACTTTCTATATTATTCGTACACATATGGTTTATGAGTTACTTTCTCCAAGTTAATAGATGCTAATACATTGAAGATTTTTAGGGGGACAAGTTAAGTCTTGCGTTTTGGAAACAGAATAAATTCCTTATGTTTTTAGACTGAGCATTTGTATCGTATCAAGGAATAATTTCAAAAATGGTACCTTTGTTAAAATCAGTTACTTTCATAGAACCGTAAACTCCTAAATATAACCTAGTTTGAGCCGAATTTGTTCCTAAACTCATATAATAAGCTGCTTGCGTACCAAAATCATAATTGGTTTCAATAGCATGAAAGTCAGCATGTTTACCGTCTGTACCGGCTCTAGTATAAGCTAAAACACCCTTAACTGGCGGTCGAGAATCTTCTTTCTTAGCAAGGTCGGTAAAAACAACGCTACCCGTTAAATTTGAAATTGCATTTCCCATATATGGCTGAACTCCTGTAAGTGAAGTTCCTCCAAACTTATCGGTTCTAAAATCTTTATGAAAATAACTAAGTAGAGGCAGAATACGCTTCACTGAAGTTTGTATTGTTTCATCATAATAAACTATTGTTCTCTCATCCAAAGTCTGATTTTCGGAACAATGTCGTATAAAAGAAGTAGGTAAATCCCCTTCCCATCCTCGCCACCCAAAATTGATAAAACCATCTTGATTGGGAGTTAACCTCATAAAATGCATTTGAACAAGTTCTGTAACTGGTATAGGTTTATATTGAACAAATGAAAAAATAGACTCTACAATATCCTGTCCGACATTTCCGGTGTATTTGATATATTGATTATAAAACCTTTGAAATGAAATGCCGGTTATATTACGTACTCCTTTTGCAATTACTGTAAGTGTTTCTTGTATAGATAAAGGAAGGTCATTAAAGCGTGTAACTACAGGAGGGTTATTTATAAATGTATTTTTATTTACATCGATTTCAATTATTTTTCCTGCTATTTCTAAATCATCTTGGCTTAAATTAAATGGATCATAACCTGATCCGCCATCTCCATTTGTAAAAACAAGTTTTCCAGTCTCAGGTGAAAAGTTTAAACTATTGACTCCGTTATGATTAAAAAATGGTCTTCTTACATTCAGTAATGTTCGTCGCTTTTGAGCTTGGCCGTTAGATTGTAAAGTCCATTCTTCCACTGTATCAATGTGATCATATTGCGTATTTCTATTAACCCACTTTAAATTTAACGTTTTAGGGTCACAAGGATTCGGTTTAAATTGTTCAGAAAGTGCACCTGGACCTTGAGTTCCGGCTACTGAATAATGAAGATAAAATAAACCGTTTTGATAAAATTGTGGATGAAATGCAAGTCCTAGTAATCCTCGTTCATCATAACCGCTACTAGAAACACCTTCTTCAGATGTACCTAATTTAATAATTAGGTGACGCATATCTAAAAATTTCTTTATAACTCCGTCCCCTATGTAAAAAATCTCTCCTAATTGAGTTGCGATAAATAGTCTTTCGGTCGATTCACCTGGAAGTATCGTTGTTTTCAATACGGTTGGTAAATTTACGTTATGAACAATGGGTCGTAAATTAACTTTAACTTTTGTCAATTAACTGTACACCCCTTTTTCTTCTTTTTTATAGAAGAATATGATTAGAGTAGTTCTGTTAGTATTAAATAAGTCGCATTCCTTTTTATTACAATTTTGTATATAATATAAGTATCAATATACTGGGGGGACTAATTATGACACTCTTATTACAAATCATCGTACCACTTATATGTGCAATATACTTATTTACCCTCTATCATAACGGAACGTATGGATCAGCTTCATTTATTTTAGCAGTCATGATAGGAATTTTCGGTTTAGAGAATATTTTTCAATATGCTAGTCTAACAGATCATACTATTTATCCATATTGGGGAAGTTTGAAGGCTGTTGTTATCGTTTTATCAGTCGTATTTCTATTTAAAAAAGGTGGTTTAACAGGGAAATATTGATTTTTAATGAGGTACATGTTTTCTTGTTAAATTGCTTTTATTTTATAAAAGAAGAAATATTTATGTAAAAACAAGAAGGGATGTGATACATATGTCTATAAATATTATTTCAATAGTCTCTATCATAATATGGATTGTGTTAATTACAGAACTTATAAAACCTTCAAAAGAACAGAATGGACGAAAAATAGTAACTTTAGTAACTGCTGGTTCCGCATCAACACTAATTTTGACGGTTTCATTTATTCAAAATATCCCGTTTTGGAATTGATAGTGATATAACAACCAAAAATATGTATAAATAAAAAGATTAGGATTCACTCCTAATCTTTTTATTTTGGGGTAGCACCACACATCCATCAACTTAAGAATAAACGCCACCAAAACAAAAAAAGCCCCAAAGTTTTCTTGAAAATAAGTTGGGGCTTTTGAACCAGAAAAGTACATTTTCAACTATGAAAACTACGATAAATTTTTCCTTTTTTCCTACTTGCTAAATTCAGCAAGTAAAATATTTTTAAAAGGATTAGGACTGCCAGTTCTACCCAAACTATTCCAATTGACGACCAACGTATGATTGCCTCCAAGTGTACCTCCAACTAGAGTTGTAAACCCTAGAATGCCACCTGAGTGTCCCCATATCGAGACACCGCTTGGCAGCTTAGTTTCATAGATTCCAAGACCATATCCATCGATTCCTTCTTTTCCTGTAGGAACTGTAGTAAGCATTTGTTTTAGTTGCTGTTCCTTCAGTAATTTGCCACCGAGCAAGTAAGAGAAGAATTTGTTTAAGTCGTCAGCAGTAGAAATCATATCTCCAGCAGAGCTACCTGCACTTGGGTTATAATAAGTAACGTCTTTTAGCTCACTTGCTCCATCTGGTTGGACATATCCACGGGCATGGTTAGTGCCTGGAATAACACTTGAGTTGCCTGGTAGGAATGTATTCGACAATTCAAGTGGTTCAATAATTCGATTTTCAACCTCTTCCGCATAGCTGTTTCCAGTTACTTTTTCAATAAGAATGCCCAGTAATACGTATCCTGTGTTTGAATAAGACCAGCCCTTTCCTGGAGCAAAGTCTGGAGGCAGAGAAACCCCCACTAACTCTTCAGCCGTATACGATTTTTTTGTATCCGTAAAATCAGCGTCTTTTGACCTTGAGTATTCAGCGATACCACTTGTATGGTTCAATATGTGCCGGATAGTAATCTTGTTACCATCATATCCATTTCCTTGAATGACACCAGGCAACCAGTCTTCGATGTAGTCGTTTAGCTTCAGGCGATTCTCTCCAGCTAATTGAAGTACAACTGTTGCGGTGAACGTCTTCGTCACACTCCCAATGCGAAAGCGAAAATCTGTTTTCATTGGTTTCTTGGTTCTCAGATCCGCTATTCCAGCGGCATACCCCCACGTTTTTCCACCCTCAGAAGTTTTAGCAAGTATCCCCGGGTATCCAAGTTGCAATGTATCCCGCATTGCTTGCTTGACGGAAGTATGATCTCGTTGCGTATTTGTTTGTAACGAACTAGATACATTTTGAGTGGGCTCTGCTTTTATAATTGAGGTTGGTGTTGTATATAACAGGGAACTTCCAACTATTAAAAGGGCCAAACTTGCACATGTAATTTGACTACGTATTTTCATAAGGCATTCCTCTCCTCTATTCATATTGTATAAGTGTTTGCTTGCTGTTCCTTACTTCCTAACAAGACTTAGGGAAAGGCCCTCACGCATATAGATTAAAGCCCCAGTACAAAGGTATCTATCAATACCAACAATTTGAGCCATTTAAATCTCCATCCCTTCTATAACAAAATTATTCAAAGGTATGAAAGCATATTATGTACCCTTAGTTATTGTTAGGATTAACACAACATGAGACATAACCCTAACCCATATTTTACTTTATTTATCCATAATATGTATTGAGAAAGAATGTAAATTCGAATCCTTTCCGTAACCCAACTATTGATTGTTTTTTCACCTATTATAATTAGTTATTTTGAATTCCATAATAAAAAAACTGTAAAAAAATAACGATTCCCTTAACGTACAGGAAGCGGTTGAAAAATATGTCTATACGCACAATTTTCTTGTTTTGATATGGTGAACCCATCGCCATTAAGCTAAGGTTTTGAAGTACCCACTAAATGAAATTTTTCTTTCTCTACAGTTAGTTACTTTGAGAAGTCATCTCATTTTTTTGTTTTTGGGGTGTTTCTTTTTCTTAACTTGATGGATGTGGGGTCTCGCCACATCCATCAAGTTATCTAAATAAAATACCCTCTAAAAATTAAGAATATTCAAAAATTAAAATAGACATTTATTCACTTCGTTCGTTATAATTCAAACAAAATAAAAAATCGTTTACATTTTACGATATCAAATTTACTGGAGGGGATAAAGATGAAAAAAGCACTTTACATCAATATAGGTGGAGAAGGACACTTAAATCCAACATTAGGATTAGTACATGATTTAGTACAACGTGGAGACAACATTGTCTATTATTCATCAAATGATTTTGAAGAAAAAATCAAAAAAGCAGGTGCACAATTCCGTCCCATCAATCAAGAGGCACAAAGAGAGCTTTCGGAAACTATGAATGTTATGACTTCCCATCCTCAAGAGTACTTATTACACTTCCTTCATGCTATGGAAAGAATTACTGATTCCATTTTTGAAGAAACCTCCAAAGAAACATACGATTACATCCTCTATGATGCACAGTCTTTACCTGGAAAATGGGTTGTATATTTCTATGGGAACCATAATTAATAATCAGCCTGAATTCTATCAAAAATGTTTCGTCGGTTTAAAAGATCTCAATGCGAAAGCTTAGTATAGGCAAACAATTAACAGTGGAGCAGCTAGGAGATATACCTGATAATTTTATTGTTGGTAATTATCTTCCACAATTAGATATACTGCGCCAAGCGGATGTATTTATTAGTCATTGTGGAATGAATAGCACAAGTGAATCACTTTATGGCGCAGGATTTATGTTAAATATCCAGCAATTATTGGCTGAGGATTTAAAACATGCCGTTAATGAAGTGTTGCAGCATTCGATTTACAAAGAGAATGCCAAAAAAATTAGTCAATCATTCTGTGAGGCAGGTGGTTATATCAAAGCTGTTGATGAGATTGTTACATTTACTCGTTAATTCTGCTATTGTATGCCACTCAAGGCCTATTAACTTAAGAATTTTATAACACCCTACAACAAGAATATAGAAGATAGAAGAAATGCTGGCAGTATCCCATACTCATCAAGATAAGAAATTAAATACCCCATTACTATCAATTCTTAAGTTGATAGTAATGGGGTAGCACCATATACCCAGCAAGCTAAGGTCTTGAAGTAGCCCCTAAACAAAAATTTAAATTTTTCTACAGTAATTTATGTGAATTCAACTCGTTTTTGGGAACATATGTGGTCCTTTTATAATTTGAATTTCTTTTTAAGCTTCTTATATTTTCTGTACGAACGTCTAACAATGTTTAACATAAAATACGGTATTTTAACGGGGAAAGGCAATTTATAAATGAAAGGAAAATAAAAGGTGAAATATGCCTTTTCTAGGTCTCTCCACTTACTATCTTCTTTTGTTTTTAAGAAATCAGATACATCGACCACATATCCCCTTCCTTTTTCCATCATCACATTTTTCCCGTGAACATCACAAGGAGTTAACCCTTGTTCCCTCGCATACTCCAAAGCCTCATTGATATCAAGTATTACCTGCTTAGGAATTTTAATCCCCTTATGAATAGCATCGTATAAAGTAATTTCTTTTAAACGTTTCAATACTATGAAATTTTCTCCTTTATATATAAGCTTTGAATAAGAAGGATGATTTCCAATTCTTCGGTATGCTTCTGACTCTTTTTCAATTCCTTCTCCTTCTCGCACGTAAACTTTCACTACCCAATCTTTGTATTCTCTGTGCATGAATACTGCGGCATAATTACCTGTCCCTAAACACTTCCAAAGTCTAGGAATATCTTTAACTACTACAGGCTCGAATTCATCCTCACTTCGTATGCTTACCTCTTTTAATAATTCGTCCTTTATTAATCCCACAAAACTATTTATACTCATCATTCCCACTCCGGTTTTGCTAAAAGGGGCCCACCCACATTTTAACGAAAATATACACTAAGCGAATTTTAGCATAAAACGAGTCATCTTTCTTCTTAAAATAAAAAGATGACTCGTTCTATTTGAACTGTTGAATACTTAATATTTATTCCGCTATTCATAGCCAAAAACTGTACAACATAAAAATATTTCTAACTATTTTCATTTTTTCACAGGCAACTGTATAGGGCTTTTCTTAGTGCAAGTTCTCTTAGTTCATTACCCATACCAAATCTATATTACTCTATTTTATAATCTAAAACACTGTTTAGAAGTGTAGCAAAGGTTTGTTAATGGTTCCATTCTTGTTCCAATACTATCTTTGTTAGCTAAAACTTTTATTGTTTTAATAGTCTTTTGTTTAATTCCCACAATGCTGTTTTGTTGCTATCCCATTTCAAAAACGTTACTGCTTCCTCAAAGCATAACCATTTATAATTGAAGTGTTCTTTAGATAATGATATGTTTTTTGTAGGGACTTTAACTCCAAAAGAAAATTCTTTTATTACATAAACCTCTTCTCCCCAAAGGAATCCTCCAACTACATCTTCTACTGATAGTGAAGACACAGAATCTAATTGTATATATGGACATTCTCTTGTAATACCAGCCTCTTCAAATGCTTCCCGTTTTGCTGATTCAATAGGAATCTCACCGTCTTCTCCGCCACCAGCTATTCCTTGCCAATAACCATAATCACTTCGGTTAAAAATGGCATATTGAATAGAATCGACAGTTTTTATATAAGGAAATATCAATACTTGATATGGCGCTCTCATTACTTAACCTCCTCTCGAAAATAAGTTTTAAAGCAATATGAATAAAGAGCCGACATCACAATTCTACATTATTAATGCAGGTTTATAATGTCGGCCCTCTATTTTTAAATAATTTTATTTTTCATAAACAGGCTTACTCTTAACAGAGGAAAAACTGTTTATTTCTTGTCGAATTTGTTTAGCATGGTTTTTCCTAAATGTTAGCAGTACCCTATATTATTCAATTGCGCCAGCAACATCATAATCATTTAAATCTAATTCAATCGTTTGTCCGAGCGCTAGTTTAGCAAGTTCCGCTCCTAGATATGGACCAGCTGTTAAACCCGAAGCTCCTAATCCATTCGCAACGAGAATTCCTTCAAAGTTAGGTAGCGGTCCGATAACAGGTAAGAATCCTGGTGTAAATGGTCTGAATCCAACTCTCGTTTCAAGCATTGTAGCATTTTCTAAGCCAGGCGCAACTGTTAATGCCTTATGGAATACTTCATGTAAACCACCTGCTGTTACACGATGATCGAAACCAGTATCATTCTCATGTGTTGCACCAATTACGACATGCCCATTGTCAAACGTTAAAATATATTGATCGTTCGGTGGCATAACAACTGGCATATTTTCTGTTGCTGTATTTTCAATTTGCAGATGAACAATTTGTCCTTTTTGGAATGTAACTAAGAAATTAATTCCTAATGGGTTCAAGATTTCATTCGCCCATGCGCCTGCAGTTACAATAACCTTTTCTGCTAAAATTGTTTCATCGTTTACTGTAACTCCAGTAATATGATTTCCTTCACGGACTAATATGGCATCGCCTTTTATAAAAGTTGCACCATGTTTTTTCGCAGCACTTATTAACGCATTGCGTAATAATCTTCCATTTACTCGTGCAGCACCACTAATATGAACAGAACTATATTCGTCTGATAATGCTGGGAATAATTTTTTTGTTTCTTCAGCTGATAAGCGAGTTATTTCACCAATCTCTGGGGCATCTTCACGTCGTTTATAAGCTCGCTCTTCCATTTGATCTAACTTTTTCTCGTCAGTATGTAAACTAATTGCACCTACACGATTATATCCTGTGTCAGTTTCACCGTCTTCTTCTAATTGCTGAATTAACGAAGAATAGTAACGTGCACCGCCTTTAACGATTTTATACCATGCTTTATTACGACGCTGTGATAGCCATGGACATACAATACCTGCTCCTGCATCAGTTGCTTGCCCTAATTGTTGGCGATCCACGATAGTAACATTCGCACCTGCCTTAGCAAGATGATAAGCAGTAGACGCTCCTAAAATTCCAGATCCAACTACAATATACGATTTCATTTCAAACACCTTTTCTCTTTTGCTAATTATATAAATATAAGAACATTCCTTAGTATAATGGAAGGAATGCTTTTTTCAATGTACTCATCACAATTAATTGTTGCAGCATTGTGACTTTCTTAATCATTATTTTTTCTTCTTACGGAATAATTCAATTGTTTTATAACCTTGTGAAAGGATTTCTATCATTTTCTCTAGACGTTTTTCACGTGTTTTTTCTTGTTTTACAGAAAAAAGATTACGTGCCCAATCTTTCTGATATCCAGGCGTTAAACTTTGATAAAACTTAAGTTCATTCGGGTGATTTGTTAATAATGCTTCAACATCTTTAATTCGATCTGCATAATCGGCAACACATTGACTCATAGCAGATGTTTTCATTGTTTTTTTCTTTTCACGTTTTAAACCTACAACAGTAAAGACTTCATCCATACTTACCATTCGTGCAAATTTAATATTGCTTTCTCCCACATAACCATCTTCTCCAACGTTTAATGCCGGAAACATCTCATCACGGTGAATAAACGTACTATAACGAGCATTACCTTTTTTCGGATATGCGAAGAACACGTAACCTTTTTCAATTAGTAATTCTTCATTACTAATAATAAAATTCGTTTGTTTCACCATTTCATCAAGCGTTTCTACAAATATAAAGATAGCATCGTGTTCTTTTGAGAATACAGTTTCTTTACCTGTAAAAATGTCATAATTACTTGGTTCGTTAATTACGACCATATTTGTATACTTATTAAGTTTCAATTTATCAATAACTGACATAATAATCTTCCTTTACATTCAAAATTCATTGTACATACTTTTTCGTACTGTTCTAGTGTATTATATGTATTAAGAAAATCAAACTTTAAATCATATTATTCTGCTGCAAAAGAACCAGTTTTTCATACATATGAAGAAACTGAGGAAACATTAACTATACCGCAGTTTCCGAAACATATTAGACGAAAACCATTTACACCAAAAAATAATAAAGATAGCCGCCTCTGATTAAGTACCGGCTATCTTTATTATTCATAACTTAATAGCAAATAAAGTATATAAAAGCTCTCTATATTGCTCTTCTGTAACCTCACGCTTAGTTTTTGCTCCATAAATAATTTCAGTTACACTATTATTCGTTAAAGAGACATGCCCAGAGTCCGTCAATTTCACTGCAATTGGTCCCTTATTAAAAATAGATTTCTCATCTTCTATTACTCTTCTTTGAACATCGTTTACTACTATCTCATCAATAATATGTTTATAAAAGGCATGACAAACTTTCCATTCTCCTTCAGCATCTATTCTTTCTAAAACATAATTTCCTTTACTCGTATCTTTTCGTCTCACCCGGTACGACCCATTCTTTGAAGAAACAGACTCATCAGTAAAAGGTACAGGAACAAGAGGTACTAATGAAGCTATACCTACATCAATTAAATACTGTGCATTAGCATAAGTTAAAATAATTGTTATATGGCCATCCTCAAGTGCCCATGCATTTATATCATTTTTATAAACCGTACCTAATGCCAGTTGTACATCATAGCCACAGTCTTTTAAGAAATAGTAAAAAAGGGTGTTTAATTCGTAGCAAAGTCCACCACGGGAACTAGTTAAAATTTTCTCTCGTAAGTTTTCCAGAGAGATTTGATTCGTATTTTGTGCTATAACGTCTAAATTCTCAAATGGTATAGTATGTGCAAATGAAAAGAGTATAGTAGGTAATTCTTCAAACGTTACTTCATTACGTTTTTTAAGATTTAATCTTGCGAAAAGCTGATCTTGTAAACTTGTCATATTTAGCACCCCTTAAAATTTTATAAGTTTAAATAATATATGCTGATTGTAAGTTTTAAGGGGTACTGTAACAACGTACATTTTATGTAACTGTACCGGTACAAAAAGTCTAACCGACAAGATCACTAAAGATAAGAAGCTACAAATACAAATTTAATAGTTTGTCTATAGGTAAATTATTACAATCGCTTAAATCAACAAAATACTGAAGTTGCCACATTTGGCTCTTTTTAGCTTGATTGCTAACAGGCTTATCCCATATAGGATAAATCCTCATAGCCATCTTGCCTTTTTGATTTTGTGTTCTCAAGATTTTTTCCTTAAGAAGAATCTCTTTAGGCAAAATGAATTGTCCTAGTTTATGATCATCTATACAAGTAATAACTAATAAATCAGGAGCAGCGTCATAAGAAAATGCTTGATTTTGCATATTGTCATCTTTCTCCCAAAAAGAAACAAATTGACCAATTTTATTAGGAGTAACTTTTGATTTTCTAAAACGAATGGTTTTGTTATTTAAGTGGAATAAACATCCTGCATATTCTGCGTTTTGCTTTTCTTCTTTTAGATTCGTAATCATTAAATTGTTAGGTTGGTAAACTATATTATTTAAATTTCGGATCGTATCATTAAAATTGTTCAAAAAAACTCCCCCTTTATTCATCTCTTAGTTTACCACAAACATCAGTTCTTCTATATCGTATATAATCATGAACTAAGTGAAATGGGGGAATTTAGCAGGATATAATTTTTACTTTAATGTACTTAGTTTTTCAATTGCTTGTTGCTCAGTTGCTAAGTAAAAAATGTCATTCCCTTTATTACATTCATAAATAAAGTCTTTTAAGCTTTTACTAGTGTAAATAGAGAAATCCCCAATGATAGCAATCTTTACCTTGTAGTTTATAAACTTTTGAAGGATATCACCCGCAAGACGTGTTTTTAAATCAAAGAAGCTTTCACTTATTAATGACTTGTGGATAATAATATGCTTCGCATCTACCTCGTATTGAACTGTTGCCATAGTATCTAATGCAGACTGAACATCCGATATTAATACCTTATCGTTTCTAATGACCGCAATATTGATTCCATCGATTACTACTTTCTTTATGTCCATAGTCCCACCCCTTTATAATGTGCACCGTATGAGTAAAATTGTTTTACAAAACTTCGTATTAATCATAGATTAAATTAGCCGCAGCTATTAAAATCGCCTCTATTCTTTATTACTAATACGGTTAATGAAATTAATGATAGTTTCTCTTTTTTATATTTTTGAATATATATATGAAATTGCTTTTACTTGTTATAAAAATATTGTACTTGTTATAAAAATATTGTGGAGTAACATAACTTAACAAACTATCCAAAGTGTTAATCTCGGCATATGGTTGTATTTTGGTAGTATTCTTGATTTTTTGAGGGTTAAACCACACACCTTTTATATTTATATTTTGAGGACCAGCAATATCCTTTTCTAAGTCATCCCCAACAAATAAAGTATTTTCCGGCTGTAAATTTAGCTTATTTAACGCTAGTTCGAATATACGTTTATCAGGTTTACTAAATCCCACTTCTTCAGAAATAATGATTGTTTCAAAATACCTATTTAAATTCGTGTTAAATATTTTAGCTTTTTGCCTCTGAGTTGAGCCATTTGTTATAATTCCAACTTTAAAGTGCTTCTTTATTTGATTTAAGAAATGAATAGTATTTTGGTCTATTGAAAAACATCTAGGGAAATTATTATTCCAAAAATCTTGGATATAATTGCGTGGCAATCTATACTTCGGCGTGAATTCATCAAACAATGATTCTAAAACTGTCGTTTTATTACTTATGCCATATTCTCTTTTATCGTATTCTTTGAATTTCTGTAACATGTTGCTTTTAGCCGCACCATCTACATTTTCATAACACTTTTCTAAAACAATTAAAAATAATGCCGCTACTGCCTTATCCCTATCAAGTAAGGTATCATCTAAATCAAACAGCATACCTTTATAACACTTCAAATCATTTCACAACCTTTCTAACATTATATAAATCTCTCCAAGTTTGTACCTTTAAACTTTTGGTTTAGCCAGAACATTGTTATGTAGTGATTAACGATTAAATAGAAACTAGATGAGAGAAATCCAAAGTTCTTGGCACACACTCTAGTATTACTGTAGCTTCTTCTATATTAAAATTCCTTTCCCTCTTTTGGTAAAGAAGTACAAGTATATTTTCACAAATTTTAAGAAATTACATACAATTCACATTATTATACATTAGTTTTTCGTAAATATTATTCATACATCAATTCATACGATAAGTTTTTTAATCAATTATTTCTCCATAAAAAAGTAATATAGCTAATAATACTTTTTGGTAGTAAACGTCCTATGAAGTTTACTACTGTATCTCCACATAAACTCCAGATAGTACGGCTATAATGACTACCAGAGGTGATATTATGAAAAACTATCATATTCTCGTGGTAGAGGACGATCAAGAAATTCAGGAATTAATTAAACAATTTTTAATGACACAGCATTATACAGTGGTAGTCGCTTCAGATGGACTAGAGGGTATGACACAATTTAATAAGCAATCCTTTGATTTAATTCTCCTAGATGTCATGATGCCCAATCTTAATGGGTTTGAAGTTTCTAAAATGATTCGAAGTCAGTCAAACGTACCAATTATTATGCTAACTGCGTTGGAAGAAGAGGAAGATCAAATGAAAGGATTCGATCTTGGGATCGATGATTATATAACAAAACCCTTTTCATTTCATGTTTTGATTAGACGAGTCGAAGCTGTACTTAGAAGAAGTTATGATAAAAATGTAAATAATCATTTGATATTTAAAGAAGTTCGTATCGATGTGGATGCATATAGAGTCTATGTAAATGATGTTGAAATTATATTAACGACAAAAGAGTTTGAAATTCTACAACTACTATTTCAAAATGAGAGAAAAGTACTTACAAGAGAAAATATCGTAGAGAAGGTTTGGGGGTACGATTATTTTGGAGAAACACGAATAATTGATACACATATTAAAAACCTACGCAAAAAATTAGCTATCCCTTATATTAAAACAATAAAGGGTATTGGTTATAAAATTGATGAATAGTATTGTGAAACTCATGAAGATGAAGCAAATTACTTATAAACTCTTTATGACTACATCTCTCATTTTGTTATCCTTTGCAGTATTGATTTATTTAACTTTATACTTCTTTCTCCCTACGTTTTATGAGCAATATAAAACAGATCAACTTCAAACAGGGATAAACGAAATCATTGATAAGTCTAAAAATCTTACGTTTCAAGATGCGATACCACTTTTTGATGAATACGCAAAAAAAAATAATGCGATGCTTTACCTTCAAAATAAAGAAGGAGTAATTATTTACTCTCCTTCATTTTCTTTTATTCAAAGTGGTACGCAAAAAACAGTAGTTACTAAAGCAACACGATTCGAGAATGCAAGTACCCTTAGCAATTCATATAACGTTACGAAACCAATTCAATTCCAAGATGGTAGTTTAACACTTATAGTCTTTGCTACATTTCAACCGATTGATGAAGCTTCACAGGTTTTAGTACGATTTCTCCCCTATATTAGTATCATTGTGCTCATTATTGGTATAGGAAGTGCTTATTTTTATTCCAGGTTTATTACAAAGCCACTTATTTATATTAATGAAGGTGCACAAAAGATGGCAAATTTAGATTTCTCCGAAAAAATTGAGGTTCGCTCTACAGATGAGTTAGGAGAATTGTCTAATAGTTTGAATGACATGTCTATTAACTTACAACAAGCTATGTTTGATTTAAAAAAAGCAAATGAACAATTAAAAAATGATATTGAAAAAGAAAGAGAAATAGAAACAAAACGCAGAGAGTTTTTTGCGATTGTAGCACATGAATTAAAGTCCCCTCTTACTGTAATGAAAGGATACTTAGAAGGGATGATATACAATATTGGCCCTTATCAAAATCGTGATCAATATTTAAAGAAAAATCATCAAATTATTGAAAGTATGGAACAATTAGTTCGTGAAATTTTAAGCGTATCGAAATTAGAACAACACACCTTCAAACTAAAAGTAGAGGAAGTTAATCCTTCAAAGTTAATAGGTACAATCACAAAAGATCTCGAATTTTTTGCTTCTCAAAAAAGTATCGAAATAATAAAAGAATTTGATTCTGACCTTTCTATTTATACAGATTGTGCTCTTTTAGAAAAAGCATGCAAAAATATTATCCACAATGCGGTTATGTATTCACCACATAATGAAAAAGTCTATATAAAGTTAAGAGAGAATTCTAAACAAGATCAAATCGAAATGAAAATTATAAATACAGGTATCAATATTAAAGATGAAGATATTCAACAAATTTTCAAACCATTTTATCGAATTGAAAAATCAAGGAATCGAAATACTGGAGGAAGTGGTTTGGGGCTATATATTGTTAAACAAATTCTTGAAACGTTAGATATAAAGTATTCAATAAAAAATATGGAACATAGTGTGCAATTTTGCATGAGTATTCCGCTATCTAAACATAAAAACAAATAAACTCTCCTTTAAATAGGACGAGTTTATTTGTTTTTGTAGTAAGTATAAACTTATTAACAGGCTTTTCGTTTAATGACGTATGCTACTTTTTAAATGGCGATTGTCATAAGTAGTGACAAACTGTATTCAACTTAAATGTTTACCTATAACAGCAAAAAAAGCGAAATTACGCTTAGCAGCAAATTAGATTCTCTTATTTGAGATACATTTCATCTATGAAACTGAAAAGGAGGATGAAAAATGTTTATTCACCTCCATTTTTCAGATTAATTTGGAATTCTTTTATGATAAGCTATATGTAAAGATTAAACATAAAGGATGATTCGTATGGAAATAAGACCAAAGGTAAGTGAATATAACTCCTATTATGCAACGTATACCAACTTGGTATCAGACGGAAATATCATACATATTCTAGAACAACAAATGAAGGAAACGAATCTTTTATTAAAGGGAATTTCTAATAGTAAGGGACTTTTCCGGTATGCTCCTACTAAATGGAGTATAAAAGAAGTAATCGGTCATATAGCAGATACAGAACGTATTATGGCGTATCGATTGCTATCTATCGCTCGAGGCGAGACAGCAGAACTTCCAGGCTATAATGATGATATGTATGTTCTTAGAGCTGCTTTTGATAAGCAATCTATGCAAGATCTTCTTGAGAATTTAATAGTTGTTCGCCAATCTACCCTGTATTTACTTAGAAGCTTAGATAAAGAAGCCTGGTCACAAAGAGGAAATGCGAATAATTCTGAAGTTACAGTTCGTGCATTAGCATACATCATTGCCGGTCATGAGCTTCATCATCTTCAAATTATAAAAGAACGTTATCTTGGTTCTGATGCATATCCAGCAAGTTAATATTTGAAGAACAAGAGTCCTATTTATGTAGGGCTCTTGTTCAGTATTTATAACGTATTAGCACTTAGAATCATGGCAATTAAATGCATTTATTTATAAAATTCACCACATAATATATATGCTATCCTCTTTTATTCTGTACATAATTTTCTTTAGGTTGATATACTATAAACACAATAGTTCTGGAAAGGTGATGATATTATGTATGAACAACAAAATAATAGAGATAGAGATCAAAAAATGATGTTTTCGATGCAAGGAGTTCCCACAAATAAAATTAACATGAATCAATTACCTAAATGGATTAAAATTTTTGGATATTGTGCGTTTGGTTGGATGATAGTATTTAGTTTAATTATGATTGTAGGTTTAATTCTGCAATAACTATACAGATACATAGATAGGTAAACGGGACGATATTTAGATTATACATCTAGGTAATGTTCCGTTTTTTATGTATGATTATCCCATGATATAGGTAACCAATTATACTAAAAAGAACTTGTAGAATATCCTACAAGTTCTTTTTCAAATATTATTAAAACGGGAACAACAAACTATTTTAACATTCAGTACAGGGAGACCATTTTGATTATGGCTTGATTTTATTATAAAACAAATATAAGCTTTTGAAAGGTCTAGATTTTGAAAATTATGTGAATTGAACAGCTACGATGTTTATATTAGATTTCATTTACAACCAACTTCTTCTTACTTAAATACACTGCACGATCTGATTTTTTAGCAACCTCCTGTGAGTGCGTCACAACAATAATACATTTATTCTCTTTATGTGCAAGTTCTTGAAACAGTTCTATAATATCCATTGCGGTTTGCTCATCAAGGTTTCCTGTTGGCTCATCCGCAATCAATAAATCAACATTACAAGATAGTGCTCGAGCAATTGCTACACGCTGTTGTTGCCCACCGCTTAGTTGCAGGACGTTTCGTTTCGCTTCAGCTTCTGAGAGTCCTACCCTCTCTAATAACTGTAATGCTCTTGCTGTTTTATTTTGCACTTTAACACCTGTAATTTCCATTGCTGTTAAGACATTTTGAAGAGCTGTCATATAGGTTATTAAGTTATAAGATTGGAAAATTACAGATACATTTTGATTACGGTATCGATCCAAACCAATTTTTCTAATATCTTTGCCATTATACAGTACATAACCATTTTTAGGGACATCTAGTCCACAACCTAAGCTTAGAGTCGTAGTTTTACCAGATCCAGATGGTCCTAAAATCGTGTAGAAATGTCCTTTTTGAAAAGAAAAGTTAACATTTTCTAGTATCGCTACATTTTTTCCATTACTTTCATAATAATAATCTAAATTTTTAAACTGTAAAATTGTCTCCATATCGAGCCTCCTCATTCATCTTTTAAAAGAATTTGTTTTGGGTTTAAACGTAGAATAGATAATGCCGGAAGAAGCGTTGCTATTATAGCAATAGCTAGTCCAATTCCACCCATTTTTCCTACATCTTCTCCTGTTACACTTACATCAATTTTATTAATCGGATCTTCTTTTTGATTTTGTAGAGTACCACCAGGTCCAGCCATCATTACAGTACCATGTTGCGAGGTATCTGTTTCTTCGCTTGAAGTAGCAATTTCATTCGAAAGTAAATTATCCCCGATATATTGAGAAACTTTAGCTCCTGTTGTTATGGATAATCCAAATGCTAAAATAGCGACACACACTACTTCTACTACGAATTGCGCCATCAGCTTCCACTTTTTCTCTCCAATGGACAATAGAATTCCCATTTCTTTACGACGCCCTTTAATTGATAGCATTATGATTAATCCTAAAATGATCGCACCTGCAATCGATACAATATAAATAATCATTTGAGAAGTCGAAGAGATATTTTCGATAGGACCAATCATTTGCTTGTACAATGAATCATGCGCATCTAATTTATAATAATTAAAATCAATATTAAATTTTCTTGCTTCTTTTTTAAATGCATCAATATATTGTGGATCATTCAAGAAATACACGACTTGAACACTACTTATACCTTGGTCTACTTCTAATTTTTTCATAGTTGAATGCGGCATATATAGTTTATTAGCTGGATCCATAATAGGAGGAGCCTGTTGACCCATTGCTTGCTCATTTGTTTCGTAAATACCGATAATTTCAACCTCAAGGGTTTCCTTCTTATCCCCTGATTGCACTTTAACTTTGTCTCCTACTTTCAAATTGTTTAATTCCGCTAATCGTTTTTCCATTAAAGCTACATTCTGATCCTTCATTTGCTCTGTTATTGGTTTTCCATCAATGATTTTACTTTTTCCGTTTTTAAAGCTTTCTTGTAATGCAGTCTTGCGAACTCCCTCAATCATAAAAGAAGCGTTCATATCGATTTCTGTACCAGAGCTTGAACCGCCTCGCGCAGCCGCCATTCCCACTTTACCTTTTCCTTCTCCTTCTGAAGCTCCTACTAGTTTAAGCCCATCAGAAATACCGAAAGTGTTAGCTATGTAATTATAATCTTTTACATACTTGGACTTCGCTAATTGATCTGTTTCTTTTGCATCGAGCTGCGGCGGATTTGGCATTTCTCCAGTTTCCTTAGCTTTTTGACCTAATTTGTCGAAATCAAGACCTAAAGTAACATCTGCACCAAGTTTTTTTCTTGCAGCATCCGCTGCTTTTTTTGATGCATTTTGGATTGTGAAACCTGAAAGAACCAAATTTGTAACAATCAGAAAAACTGCCATCAAAATTAATGATGTTCCTATCCTTTTTTTCATACTGAGAATTGCTCGTTTCATAAAATTCATTTTTGCTTACCTCCTTGATAACTTGTATTCTATATAGGTTATCTAGAGTTTATATGGAGCTAATCGGTAGTTTAACTAGAGATATAAGGAGTTTATGTGTAGTTATTTACCTGTTTCAGAAAAGCTAGAACACAAATTCAAAAATGCAGCCGTTTTTGAATATTGATAAGGAGTTATTCCGTTTAATAAATTTATTAAAGGTTAAGATTAATTTAATGTATGTAGCACAAAAAATATTTACTGTGTAATTTCTATACAATAAATATAGAGAAACCTATTTGTAAATATTTATATGAGAATGTAAGTTCCTAATAGAAATTACATCTTTTAATAAGAAAAGAAACAATTTAATATTCTTTTATACGGATATGAACATTAACTTACTTCTTAAATTTTAGTATATATTTATAGTTTTATTTTATTGCAAGCTTTATAATATGATATACAAATTTATCACCTACTATTAGGAAAAGAGAATATTTTATAATTAATTTACAACATAAATTTTGTCCATGTTTTAAACAATATGTATTTTGGAGGAGGTTAATTTGATTTTTTCAAAACTCATTGATCGGTACGCCTTATATGATTTACATAAAAAAAGAAGTGTAGCATTTCAGTTTACTTCCCTTTCTAACACTTCATTAAATATAAAGGACATAGAATCTTTTTATAAAGTACAACCATCACATTTTCATTTTGACATTAAGCATTCAAAGCAGGAAAATGAATACATGGTTGGGCAATTCAACCATAAAAGTTCGGTTCAATCCGGTGATTCACGCAACGACTCTGTAACTGGGGAATTATTCTTACATAAAAATGAAAATGCACCTCATGTTATCTTTGTTCACGGTTGGAGAATGGATTCTAACGAACGTGTGAAAAAAATATTCCACGATCATATGACCAGCCTGAAGTGGAATATGTATTATTTCACTCTACCCTATCATTTTGAAAGAAAACCCGATCAATCCTTATTCAGTGGAGAGTATATGGTAAGTGCAAATATTGAACGAACATTACAAGCAACTAGACAAGCGGTAGCTGACTTACGAGCTTTGATTAAATGGATTAAAGCAAATAAAAATGGGCCCCTGATTCTAATAGGAATTAGTTTAGGCGGATTTATTACTAACTTAACCTCTCTTGTTGAAGAAGAAATTGATGTGTTAGCATCCATTTTTTATGCAAATCGACTTTCTTATTCTATTTGGAATACAACTCCAGGTAAATTTATTAGAGAAGACTTGGAACATCATGGTGTTACGTATGATGATTTAATAGATTATTGGAAAATCACTGAACCGAGTCAAGCATTGCCAAAAGTAAAAAAAGAAAATATTTTATTAATTTCAGGTAAGCATGATCTATATGTGCATTCTGAGGATACAGACTACTTGTGGGAATCTTGGGAAAGACCTCCACGATATATTTATAAATGTGGGCATGCCGGGATCGTTCTTAAACGTAAAAAAATTGCAACTGATACTATTGATTTTATTCAAAATCGATTGAACTCCCCGCACTTATCCAATGTCATGCCTTAAATCGCGAGATTACTAAGTACAAAATCTTATACTTATATTGTTATATTTTTTACTAGTCACCTTTGTAAATCTTCGCCCCTAGCCTTACACGATTGAAAATGAAATAAAATAAATAACTAAGGAACTAATTTACCATATGGAAAAACATTGCTCAACATTTTCACTAGTAGTCCCTGTATATGCAATATTACATATAAAAATCTTTATGTATTCCGTTATTAATTTAAAAGGAAATTATTTATCCATTAATCTATACCATCCGTATTTGCAGTTAAGGATACCCTAATTACATATGAAAAAGAGAGAAGAACATTGGTTAGTTCTTCTCTCTTTGTTTATTTTTAAGATAACTATCTATAAAATTTTGCTTTTCATAATTCTTCATGAGTCTAGAAAAGAATCTAATCCTTTTCTAGACTCAAAAAGAAATTTTTCTAATGTACATAATTACAACGACATTAAACCACTTTGCTCTTAAATCCAATACTTGTATTATTAATTGCATGAAAGTCCTTCTTGAGAAAGGTTTTAATTTCCGAATATTCTGTTGACCGTTATAACATATCCAATTTACAATTTAATTGTGGTGTTCTTTCACAATTAAACTACTTAGAATATACACTTCATTTATTTGAAAACAATTACAAATAGAGGTGCTAAAATGAAAACTAGAGTAAATCCAGAATTATTACAAGGGTTAGAGATGTTTCCGGATCTCGATTTACGCCCGGAAAACTTGCAATCAATCAGAGAAGGAATAGCTCAAATGAGACCACCTACCGTTGTTGATGACTCTCTTTCTTTAACAGATAAAGTCATTTTTGGGCCTGATGATAATCCGTTACCATTACGAATTTATCGTCCAAAATCAAATCATGAATCTTTACCTGTCTTATTATGGATACATGGTGGTGGTTATATCTTAGGTTCTATAGATGATAACGATGATACTTGTATGAGGTTTGCAAAAGAAGCTGGCTGTGTGGTTGTATCTGTAGACTACCGCTTAGCACCTGAACACCCTTACCCAGCACCAATTGAGGATTGTTATTCAGCTTTAAAATGGATTGCTGATAATGCAAAGTCATTAAACATTGATTCAAATCGTATTGGGGTTGCAGGAGTAAGTGCCGGCGGTGGACTAACAGCAGCATTATCATTATTAGCCCGAGATCGAAAATATCCTTCAATTTGTTTACAAATGCCACTATATCCAATGATTGATGACAGAAATGATACACCTTCAGCGAATGAAATTAAAGAGGGATTTGTTTGGAATCAAAAGGCAAATGAAGCTGGCTGGAAAATGTATTTAGGAGAAATGTATGGAACGGATCAAATCCCTGCCTATGCAGCACCTTCTCGAGCTGAGGATTATAGTGACTTACCGTATACTTACACATTTGTTGGTCAATTAGATCCATTCCGCAGCGAAACATTAACCTATGTAAGTAAACTAGCACAAGCTGGTGTTGATGTGGAGTTTCATTTATATCCAAATGCCTATCACTGGTTTGAAGGGTTAAATCCAAATGCCGATGTATCTATTTATGCTGTGAACGAAATAGTACAAGCAATAAAGACTGGTTTCAAACGAGTATCCAAGGTTGAGGCTTAATCCCATTACAAGAGAAACGCTTATAAATAGTATATATGTATTTATCATTTAAATATAATAGCCGATTCTAAATAAGAATCGGCTATTAATATGTAAAATCCGCCTAATATATTAAGGTTGAGAAACAGATATAAGATGTTTAGGCGATGTGTTTATTTCCTCTGCTAACGCTTTTATGTTCATCATGATTTGAAGTATTTCTTCTTTTGTGGTTCTTGGGTTGATAGAGCAAAGTCGAATTACTACTTTTTCTTTTAATTTAGTCGTACTTAGCATAGCAAATCCTCTTTGATTAATTTCTTCCACCAATTTTTTGTTTATTTCATGAATTGTATCTGTAGATGTTAGCTCACATGGAATATAACGAAAAGTAACAATTCCTAATTGGGCAGGTGTTACTACTTCCCAATCTTTTTCTTTCCTTAAAAACTCTTCAACTTGTTCAGCTAGCATAATGCCATGATCAATTGCCTCACGAAAAGCTGTAACTCCGAATGCTTTAAAAGAAAGCCATACCTTTAATGCTCTAAATCTACGAGAAAGTTCAATTCCACGCTCCCCAAAATTCACTTTTTCTTCTATATTAGTTTCTGTATCCTTAATATACTCTGGGATCATACGGAATGTTTCACTTAAATATTGGCTATTTCGAATAAGTACACAACCAACATCATAAGGCTGAAAAAGCCATTTATGCGGGTCTAACGTTAAAGAATCGGCACGATGAATTCCACTTAATAACTCCCTTCCTTTTTCACTGAGAATTGCTGCAGCCCCATAAGCCCCATCCACGTGTAGCCATATATCTTCATCACCACATACATCAGCCAATTCATCGAGGGAGTCCACCGCTCCGCAATTCGTTGTCCCTGCATTAGCAATAACACAGAATGGTTTTTTCCCTTTTAATCGATCTTCTTTTATTTGTTTTCTTAAAGTACTAACTGAAATTTTTAAGTCTTCATCTGTCTCAATTCGGCAAATTTGATGCTGTTTAAAACCTAATACTTTAAGTGCTCGATCTACAGAAAAATGAGTTTGGTTAGAAAAATAAACAATCGCATTTTCTATGTCATTATTCAGCTTGACCTGTCTCGCTACAGTAAGTGCAGTCAAATTAGCCATGGAACCACCACTGACAAATAGTCCTTCAGCTGAATCAGGGAATCCTAGCATTGATTTTAACCAGTTAATTGTCGTTAATTCAATTTGTTCGGCACCTGCACCTACTATCCAAGCTGTAGGAAATACATTAAACCCACTTGCTAAAAAATCTGCTAATACACCAACATAATTATTAGGACCTGGCACAAAAGCCATAAAATGAGGATGATCCACATGAGTAATTTGATTAAACACATTGTTATTAAGAAAATGAAGTAATTCTTTTGGATTAGATCCGTTTTCCGGAATCGTTTCAATTAGCTTGTCTCTAAAAATATTACTATCAATCGTTTCTGAAACTGGTTTACTTTTTAAATGATTCATATGATCAACAATCAAGTCAACCGCTTGATATCCTAACTGACGCATTTCTTCGGCTGATAACTGTAATTTTTTTGTCATTTGATTTACTCCTATTCTATTTAAAAAGGCGAGTTCTTGCTCGCCTTTTCATTTTTTATAATTTGTAATCACAAATTGTTTGTATTGGATTTTGAAGAATCGTGTTGATTAACCCATGGATGTGATTTAATATTTCCTGTATTTTCTCTGCTTCATATACCGTTTGATCATATCCAAACTTTATTGTAAGTCTTTCTTCAGGGAAGCACATAATTCCATACTTTACATGTGGCTCATCAACAACTTCGTAATCCGTGATAGCAAAATGTCTGTTTTCATTTGAAGAAAAGATTGCTGGATTAGTTGGATAGTTTTCAAAAACCCAAAGATGGTCAGTCAACTCAGTTTTTAATTCACTTTGCTTTTGTATATCAACAAATGAATAGTATGCATACTCATTACATTTCAATGTCTCTAGTTGTACCTTTTGCAAGAAGTCCACAAAAGATTGCGTTTCTGTCCATGCTAATCGGATAGGCAAAACATTTGTGAACAGACCGAACATATTTTCAATTCCTTCTACTTCGGGAGGTCTGACTGATACTAGATTAGGCAATACTACTTCTCTCGTTCCGTTGAATTTGCCAAGCAATATTCCCCATACAGCTAGTAATGCTGTATTCATAGTTATATTATTTTTAGTTACAAATGTCTGTAACTGATCAGTCAAATCCTTGTCTAATGTTAAATCCATAAAAGTGAAGTTTAACCCTTCACTTTTAGATGGGACTTTCTTTTTAGGAATACTAATTTTCTGATTGTATCCTGATAAATAATCTCGCCAAAAATGACGTGCTTTCTCATGATCTTGTGCCAAAGTCCAATCTATAAATGTTTCAAAAGGTTTTACCATGGGTAACCCCGCCGTAGTTCCGGCATTTGTAGTTTCGTAGAGCTGGAATAGTTCGTCTATCAAAATGCTGACGCTCCAACCATCACATAATAGATGATGGGAACTCCAAATTACTTTATGCTCGTTATTACCTAGTTGGAATATACAGAGACGTGTCATAAGTTCATCATTTTTAAATCCTCGACTTAAATTTTCATTCATCCACTGTTTTAGGAATTCTTGCTGTTCTTGTTTCGTCATCTCAATCAAGTTTTTTATTTCTGAATTTATTTGAACATCATATAGAACAGCTTGCCAAGGTTTTGCTTGTTCATCTTGCACAATTATTGTTCTTAAAGAATCATGACGATCAACTAATTGTTGGAAACACTGAATAAAGAGTTTAATATCCAGCTCCCCCTCAAGTGCCCAAATTGTTTGTTCAAAATATGCATTTGTATCAGGTTCATTCGTAGCATGCTCATAAATAACTTCCTGGAAAGGTGCTAACGGGTAAATACGTTCTATTTTTATATCCGGCATTTTTTCTTGTATTTTGTTAAGTGTATGTTGATTAAGTTGTTTATCTTTAACATTTAGTAATGTAGCTTTATTATCGTTCATTATATTTACATCATTTGTTTGTGAACTTGAAAACTGGTCTAGCTTTTTAACAAATTGAACCATATCTCTTAATATAGGAAATGAAAATAGATTTTTTGGTTCAAGCTCGAATCCTTGTCGATACAGTCTAACGGACACTTGAATTGCTTTTATCGAATCTCCACCTAAGGCGAAGAAATGATCATTTACTCCAACTTGATCTATTTTGAGTACTT
This sequence comes from Bacillus cereus group sp. BfR-BA-01382, assembly GCF_022663475.1. Lineage (NCBI taxonomy): Bacteria > Bacillati > Bacillota > Bacilli > Caryophanales > Bacillaceae > Bacillus > Bacillus cereus group sp. BfR-BA-01382. Next base: position 23,942 of record NZ_JAKUFQ010000006.1, on the reverse strand, counting down.
CTTGCCAAATACTAGTTAATATTTTTTCCATTTCAGTTTTTGGGGCAATAAATACTTCATTTTTTTGTTTCTCCGGAGTAGGGAGCGCTTTTCTATCTAATTTCCCGTTTGGAGTCAGGGGTAATTGGTCCAAATAAACAAAATAAGAAGGAATCATATAATCTGGCAAGTGATCTCGCAAATGCTTTCGTAGTTCTGTTGTACTAATATTTTGCTCAGTTACCACATATGCAACTAAAAATTTTATCCCGTTCTCATCTGTTTGATCAATTACGACAGCATGTTCGACTTGTTTATAAGTTAGAAGACAATGAGAGATTTCTTCTAACTCTACTCGATATCCCTGAATTTTCACTTGGTAATCTTGGCGGCCTAAAAATTCAATATATCCCTCAGAATGCATTTTTCCACAATCTCCTGTTTTATATATAAGACCAAAATCAGGATGTGAAACAAACGCTTCATTTGTTTTCTTTTCATCATTTAAATATCCTTTAGCAAGGCCCACTCCCCCGATATATAAATCTCCAATTACACCAACAGGGCACATTTTCTTTTCATAGTTCAACACATAATACGTTTGGTTTGCCAAGGGCATCCCGTATGGAATACTATTCCAATGTGATTCCACCTGTTTGACCGGATAATAAATTGACCAAATCGATGCTTCTGTTGCCCCTCCTAGTGAAACTACTTCTGCAATCGGAAAATGTCTTTTTATTTTTTCTGGTAAAGAAAGCGGAATCCAATCTCCACTATGTAAAACTAAACGTAAAGAAGGATATTCAAAATGAGAACCTACTTGATCCAATGCCAAATCCATGATTGCAGGCACTGTATTCCAAATTGTAATCCCTCTACGTTCGACAGTGCGGATTAATTCTTGCATGTCTCTCGGATCACGAATCATTACTAACATTGCACCTGTGCTTAAAGCTCCGAAAATATCGTATACAGATAGGTCAAAACACATGGAAGAGATACCAATAATACGATCATCTTCATTCACCTCATATTTTTGATTTATGTCTTGAATAGTATTTGTAACCGCTTGGTGAGTAATAATTACTCCTTTTGGTTTTCCTGTACTTCCTGAAGTGTATATAATATAGGCAATATCTTCTGGACCAGCAATAGCGGGCATATCTTCTGTTGTATAAAATGACAAATGATTTTCTTCATAAAGACTAGGTTCTAATAAAAACTTGCATGAGCTATTTTTTAAAATATATGTTTGGCGATCTAAAGGATGATCGGGATCAATCGGAACATAAGCAGCACCTGCTTTTAAAATACCTAGCATATTAACAATTGTGTCAACTCGTCTTTTGGCTAAAAGACCCACTTTGTCACCAAGACCAATGCCCTGCTCTTTTAAGAAGTGGGCAATTTGATTGGAGCGTTTATGAAGTTCCGAGTATGTTAACCATTTTTGCTCAAATACCACCGCTACTTCATTCGGTGTACGTTTTACTTGGTCTGTAAATAATTGATACAGAGTAGTTGAAGGTATTTTTTCTGTTGTTTCATTATATTGTTCAATTAAAGTTTGATCCGACTCTTTCATCTGCAAAGATGTTATATCGCTTTGTTTCACCAATTGTTCCAATAAGTCAACAAATTGGGAAAACATTGCTTCTATCACATCAATATCAAACAACTCTTCAACATAATTCCAGCTAATTAATAACTCTCCATTTTTTTCAATTACTACATTATCCAAATACACTTGTGGAGTTCGAGCATGAATATAGCGAAGAGAACCAAGTTGTTCCCAAGAGAAAGCACCTGCACCTGCTAACATCGAGGTGAAAACGATCGGCATAACTGCTTTTGGCGTCATTTGATGATATCGAGTAAAATCTCGAATAAAGTTAACTCCATCGTAATGACGATGTTCAAGGCCATCTAATAAAGTAGATTGCGTTTCTTTTACTCTAGTAAAGAAAGTTTGCTCTGGTTTTACATCAACATCCAACAAAATAAGCGATGTGAAATCTCCTACAATCTGTTCTACTTCATCATGAACAGGATAACGGTTAAATACAGTCGAATTAATTGCTAATCGACGTTGATTACTCCAATATGCCAACACATCACCATATATTGTACAAAGTAGAGCGGAAGGCGTTACCTCTTTCTCTTGTGCTAACTTTCGTAGCTTTGTCCATTTTTCATTGTCCAGGATTTTTGTAAGTGATTGGAATTTAGGAGTAGCAATCTCTGCTGGATCCTTTTTTAACAGCAAAGAAGGTGCAAACGGAAAGTCAGGAAGCTTACTTGTCCAATAATCTTTTGCTGTTTTATATTCTCCGATTTGTTCCATTTCATCATAGATAAACATATAATCTTGAAAATCAAAAGATAAAGATTCTAATTTTTGATTTGGTTTATAATAATAATGCAACAAATCCTGTCCAACAATGTTCATGCTTGCTCCGTCCATTAATAAAGCATCGTATCGAAAACATAATAAATACGTGTCTTCTTTTAAAAGAAAAGCTTTCAATTCAAACAAAGGCCATTGCCCCAAAGGGAATACATGGTTAGTCATTCGAGAACGCTCTTCTTGCAAGCGAGCATTTTGATTCCTATCATCTAAATCTATGAGACTCACTATTTCAATCTGGTAATCAGGAACGCTTTGTAATATTTGCTGTTTTCCCTCTGGTAAAATTACAGCTCGCAACATTGGATGACGATGGATTACCTTTTGAAAACTTTTTGAAAGACGATTGATATCCAATGTTGTTTCATATTCAAAATATGTTTGAGGTGAAATACCACTTAATTCAAACTGTGAATTCCTTCCTAACATATACGCTGTCTGAACTTCTGTTAAGGAGAATGGATTAGACAAATCTTTAACATGAGTTGGTTTACTTTCAAAGTTTTCTTCTTTATGCTCTAACTTTACACAAGAACTCAGTTGAGCGATTGTAGGGTGCTTAAAAAAATCTGTTGTACTTATTTTTAAGCAGTCTTTTCTTAATAAATTAATTACCTGAAGTGCTTTAATGGATTCTCCTTTTAATGCAAAAAAATTATCATGAATACCGATTCCCTCAATCTCCATAACTTTCCCCCACGCACGCACCAATTTTTGTTCAATTTCATTGCGCGGGGCAACGTATGGAATTGATACATAATCCGTTTGGGTTATATCCAATAACCTTTTTCTATCCACTTTTCCATTTGGATTCAATGGAATCTCTTCTACCTGAATCATTTTTTCAGGAATCATAAACTCAGGTAATTTATCACTTAAATATTTTCTGATTTCACCAAAAGACACCTTGTTATCCGATACATAGTAGGCAGCTAATAATTTCCTATTTCCATACACTTGATCAACAACGATAGCCTGGTTTATTTCTGGATATTCCCTTAATTGAGTTTCGATTTCTCTTAATTCAATCCGATACCCTCGAATTTTCACTTGATGATCCATTCGACCTAAATACTCAAGTTCTCCATTAGGCAACCAACGAACGAGATCACCTGTATGATACATCATTTCCCCTGCCGCAAAAGGACTCTGTACAAATTTTTCATCTGTCAGTTTACTTTTACCAAGATACCCTCGTGCTACCGCTACTCCAGCAATGCAGAGTTCACCGGGAATTCCAAATGGTTTTAATTGGCCATACTTATTCAATATATAGGAATGATAATTCGGATTTGGTTTGCCGATCGTAACTTCTTTGGAAGTGCTCAAGTCTTTTATTGTTGCGCAAATGGTTGTTTCTGTGGGACCATAAATATTTAAAATTGTTGCTTCACTGATACAACGAATTTTTTCAACCAAATCAATGGAAAATGCTTCTCCTGCTAATAAAATAGATTTTAAATCTTTTAGAAAATTTGCCCCTTCTGGATCACTCAAAATCACTTCCATTCGCGATGGCGTTGATTCCCATAAATCCACCTTATGTTTTTTGACCAAATGAGCCAATTCTTTTGTTGCAAACTGTTCCTCTGTAGCAATTACTACTTTTGAACCTTGCGTTAAAGGAAGACATATTTCTAACAAGGAAATATCAAAAGATACACTAGCAAGAAACAAGAATGATTGATTAGCTTTTACTTTTTCTCTCATTACATTTAAAAAATGAACTAGCGATTTTTGTTCTATCATTACCCCTTTTGGATTTCCTGTCGATCCTGATGTGTAAATAACATAAGCCAAATCATTAGGATTATGTTCTCGTACTAAATTACTTTCTTCACCTTGGAAAAGATATTCTTTATCAAAATACAGTACTTCACCCGCAAATTGCGGCAATACTTCCTCTGTTCGCTTACTAAGTAAATATTTTGCTTGACTATCTTGTAACATATATTCAATTCGTTCAGTTGGGTAGTTAGGGTCGATTGGTAAATACGCTGCTCCTGCTTTTAAAATCCCCATCATACCAATAATCATTTCTAATGACCGATCTACCATAACGCCAATAATACTTTCTTTTGAAACACCTTTACTTTGAAGAATAGAAGCCAATTGATTCGCTTTCTTATTCAATTCTCTATATGTCAAAGATTGATCATTACAAACAACAGCAATTTGATCTGGAGTTTTTAATACTTGCGCTTCAAACAAATCTTGAAATGATTGAAACAAGTCTATGCCCGTTTGAAAAGTATTCAATCCTTCTAACAACTCTTTTTCTTCTTCTGCAATAATACAAATATCTTTCAATGCCAAATTCGGATTTTGTGAAACTTGCTTTAAAACATAACAATACGAATTGGCAAACTGTTGCAAAGAAGAGAATGAACGGGACTTGCAAGAAATTTGAAATTCAAATTCATTATGTATTTCATTCCATTTTCTTCGTATCCATAGGACTAAATTATTCTCTGCGTATTCTTCTAGTGAATTTTCATTATGTAATCCTTCCATCCCGATTACAATTTGAAAAGGAGTTAAATTGTGTTTAACTAATAATTCAGAGAGCGGATACTCCTGATTTTCATACCCGAATAAAGTCGTTTGTTCAATCTCATTTACTAATTGTTTAAAGGGGTGATGCGGATGGATTTCACTTCCTAAAGGAATCAACTTATTAAGATTCTCACTTTGTTCAAGATTCTTTTCAATTATAGGAATACCAATGGTAATTCTTTCTTGATCTGTATAATGTGCCAAACAAACCCTTAAAGCGGCTTGAAACCAGCTAAATAATAATAAATCTTGAGACTTACTTATTTTTTGTATACTTTTACTAAATTCTACATTCACTCTGACTTGAACGTACTCACAAGGTGTTTCTTTATTTAGTTGGTAATCGCTATTAAATTTAAATACAGAAAAATCGAGAATCTCGGAAGATAATTGCTCCTTCCAAAACGCTTCTACTTCTTTATTTTCATGAATTGAACTTCGATCTTTAATGTGCATTTTTATCTTTATCCCCCTAATATTCATTTCTTCTACTCGTTAATTTTTAAGCCAACTTCAAGCCCATGGAGAAACACTTGATGATTATCCAAACATAAAAATTGCTGAATATCTTCAAATTTCATATGACCAACTGAACAAACCCCTAAATTTAATGTTTCAGCAACCATATTTAAGGTAGCAGTGATAATGCCTGACTCAATACAAGCAAATAAATATCCATCTGAACCGTATTTCGGGATAGAAGCGTTCGCATTATAAATCAAATAAACTGAGAATGCAGATTGAGTAAATAAATCCTGATTAATTAACTCATGATCACTTTTGATCACTTGATCAATGTTGTTTACAATCACAAGACTGTTTTTTGATGGGTTATAATAATAAAATCCAGCTTTCATACCCTCTATACGTTTTGGTTTTATATAAACAAAGATATCAATGGGATAGAGCCCGCCTGCACTTGCGTAATGATAGTATATTTTTTCTTCCTTAACCTGTTTTAGAGTTGATAAGAATTGGGAAAATTCCGAAAAACTAATATGTTTTTCCGTATCAAATTGACGACAAGATCTACGTTCCTTAATTATAGTAGGTAGCTCATTTGTTGTTTCAAGTTGAATTTCGGTCGACCGTGCAGCAACGTGCGTGCGATTTAATTGTTCACTCATATACTTATCTAACTTTTCTTTAGAAAAGCGAATCTGGTTGCTATATGGATTTGAAAAAATCTTTTCTTGTGAAGAAAATACTTCTCTTGGGTGTAATATATTACTTACTAACACACGATTTTTTATCATGAGCTCTATGTTTTTTTGTGTCTCTTCTACATTTCCTAACGAAAAGCGCTCTACTAGTTCACTAATTTTCACACCTTTTTGAGCCATAAAATAAAAATCTGGAAACCACTCAGACAGAATACCTGTAAATCTCATTTCCCCTATCAAAACTTCATTATGCAACTTCTCCCAATGCTTAATCGGAGACCAGTAATAAATTTTCTCGCTCATATAACCCTCCATAAACATTTAACTTATTTTTGAAATGCAATTTTCTAATTTACAAAAATTTTTTTGGATTCTGCTCCTTGTCTCATAGTGATTATAAATACATGCACTTTAACGAAACTTGAAAATAATGAAATAACTTTTTCTTCATTAAAATTTTTTATTTCATCATAAAAAATGATTTCTTTTTGGATATTTCACATCCTTTCCCATAGTAATCCTATAAGGTATAAACCATTTATAACATTGAGAATATTCATGTATTTCCAATGTGAAATTATTGTAATGGATTGGAGAGCGGTTGAATATAGTTATTAAATCAAATAATGTTGAGAAAGTTTTATTTATTATATCGATAAAATTTTATGATGTAATTTATTACAAATAGATTAAGAAAAGAGTTTTAAATTTTTCTTAATCAGTTAGTGTGAAAATATCACATACTATTACATACAATCGAGTTACTTACATTTCATATTCAAAATAGAGAAAAGACACCTTGAATGGTGTCTTTTCTCTATTTTAATTCCATATACTTTTTACGCCTTTGTTATTTTTAAACGATTTGTAGGAATTAATACAACTCGAACATCTAGTTCGTTATATGTTCGAATATATAATAAACATTATCTGAATTACGAATGTATTTCAGGTAATTTTATAAATAAACTCAAAGATATCTTCTTCTCCTACTGCCACAAAAGAAATAATCTATTGCTTATTTCTTTTATTAAATTGTAATATAATTACAGTATGTGAAATTATATTACATTAACTTTAAAAACGAAGTGAGAATAATCTTCACTTCGCTTTTTTTATTTGCAATCCTTGTTAAATTTGCTCAATGCAGTATTTATTTCCACATTCTTCGCTTTTATTTAATCGGTTTCTCTGTTTTTAAGACAAATGAACTTAATGCAGGAACTTTAATTTTATTGTCATGGACAACATAAAGTGGTTTACTTCCCGCCTGCTTCCCGTCTACTAGTACTTTCCAAGGACCTTTCGATGGAAGTGTTATATCAACAGCTTCTCTATTTGCATTGTGAGCCACTGTAAAGTATTCATTTTTATTCCCCTCTATTGTATAAGCTACCGTATTTTTCGGGGCATCAATAAATGATACGTGTGTTTTTATTTGCTCTGCAGATGTCATTCGAAAAGCTGAGTACTTTTTGCGTAATTCTATTAAACCCTTCATATAATCTACTTCATTATTAAACGTTGCACGGCGCAGCCAATCCATCTGGTTAATTGAATCTGGAGATTTGTAACTATTATGATCACCGTATTTCGTCCGCATAAACTCTTGCCCTGCATGTAAAAATGGAACTCCTTGTGATGTTAATAAAATTGAAGAAGACAATTTGTGCATTTGTTTTCGCACTTCTTCACTGTCACCTGAATTAGTTAACTCAAGTTTATCCCATAATGTATGATTGTCATGTGCTTCCACATAAGTTAATACCTGTTCCGGATCTTGATAGGTAGACGAATTTGTATCGTAGTCAATACCTGCCGTAATACCTTTTTTAATACGATCTTCCATGTTTTCCTTTCCATTTATAAAACCATTTTCCTTTTCCTCAAATACACTACCTTTCAACCCATCACGTATATTATCGTTAAAATGAGCAATCCCTTTCATTTTCTCTGCATTTTTTTGATTTGCTTTCAGCTCAGCTGCAAGAGGTGTATTTAAATCCCATCCTTCTCCGTGTAGTATAATAGAAGGGTCAATTTGATTAACAGCTTTACGTATTTCATTCATCGTTTCATAATCATGAATACCCATTAAATCAAAACGGAATCCATCTAAATTGTATTCTTTTGCCCAATATGTGACGGAATCTATCATAAATTTCCTCATCATTTTTCTTTCTGAAGCAGTATCATTTCCTACTCCAGTTCCATTTGCAAATGTTCCATCTTCATTGTAACGATAATAATAACCTGGAACTAACTTATGGAAATTAGATTCAGCAGCGTTATACATATGGTTATATACTACATCCATCACTACTCGAAGATTATTGTCATGTAGTGTTTGAACCATTTGCTTCAATTCAGTTATTCGCACAGTCGGCTCATAAGGATTTGTAGAATAGGAGCCTTCTGGAACGTTGAAATTTTTAGGATCATATCCCCAGTTATATTGCGGTTCATTTAAAGTCTCTTCATTTACAGAAGCATAATCAAATATCGGTAAAAACTGAACGTGAGTAACACCTAGATCCTTTATATGATCAAGTCCTGTTTTTACACCTTCTGGCCCTTTTGTTCCTTTTTCTGTTACACCTAAATACTTCCCTTTCTGTTTAATACCACTTTCAGGTTGGATGGAAAGATCGCGTACATGTAACTCATAAATAATAGCATCTTCCGGATTTTTAAATTTTGGCTTTTTGTTTGCTTTCCATTTTTTCGGATTTGTTTCTTCTAAATTAACGACTGCACCTTTATCTCCATTTACAGAAGCAGCACGCACATATGGATCAACCGCTTCAGTCCATGTATCACCAATTTTGACCTTATACGTATAAAAGAGCCCTTTTTGATTCCCCTTTAGTTCTGCTGTCCAAGTTCCCTTTTCACCTTGTTGCATGTTTATTTCAGCACCTATTTTATCGTTCCAGTTTTTATATGTAACTAACTTCGCTTCGCTTGCAGTAGGAGCCCATAAACGGAACTTTGTATGTTGCGCGGTATATGTATTCCCTAAATCGTTACCACTATAATAAAATAAATTATCAAATTCCTCGCTACGAATGACTTTACCAATTTCAGTATTCGTATCAGCTAAGTTTTCTATTTTAACTTTGTATGTTTGTTTTAAATCAATTTTCTGTTCCGTAATTATTTTGACCTTATTAGTAATATCTCCACTATTTATATCATAAGGACTAATATTTTTAATTTTAATGCCTTCAATTTCAATTTTCTTTTCCCTAATATGAAACGGGACATTAGTCGTTACGGTAATTTCATGGAAACTATCAATAGTTGCTTTTTGAATTGAGAGATCTGAAGAAGGCTTAGAGTTATATACTTTTTCATCGCCCGAAAGAATCCATACTTCAGCACGACCGCCCTTTATATTTTCAATCCAACGATCCCCACCATCTTTTTCCCATTCATTTGTTCGAACTATAAATCCTACACGATTATAGTCACCGTCTATTTTTATCTTAGCGTATTTTCCAAATTCATCTTCACCAGTAAATTCATAAGATGTACCATTTGCATTTTCTCCCCATAACCAAAGATTCCAGTCTTTTGTATTTCCAAGCTTCTCTTTGTAATGAATGATAACTTCAGTTGTTTTCGAATTTGAAACTGCCTTCACACCCTGAAAGGAGAAAACAGATGATAACATAACGATTAAAGTAAGTAATAAAACTGTTTTGTTAATTAATCTTTTTATAATTTGCACCACATACACCCTTTCTTCAAATATTACTAGCGATTTATTATGCTTACACTGAATAACACTGCTTAAATTAATCTAGAAATCTCTTTTGCTTCACCTCCATATTGGCTATTTTCACGTATGTATTTCAATGACCTTTTAATACGGAAGCGTTTGCATAAATTGCTTAAAAAAATAGATTTGTGTATGCCCTCATATATTTGTAAATGCTAAAAGGTCAGGGAAATCATTTTAAAGCAATCGTTTGTTATCGTTTTCATTTTATAGACTTTCTATCAAGAGGTCAATATATTATTAATTTTCTGTTTTTATATACTTTAAACCTTATTTATTTGTCGCAACTTCTTACAGATAACGCGCCTAATTATTGCTTAGTCAGTTTATTTTCAACAATACATCGCTACGTAAAAAAGCTAATATCCTTAAAATGATATTAGCTTTTTTCATAATGTATTAATATATGAATGAGAACTATAATTCTAAATTACTTAATTTTTGCTGCATCAAATGCCTTTTGAACTGCTTGAACTTCAGCTGTATTCGCCCCATATTTATTAGTTGCCACTCGAATACATGCTGATTTCAATTCTTTGAAATTAGAAGTCATGTTTAACTCATCAGTATTTGCATAATAGAAAATATCAAACATTTTATCTTCACCAATTCCTTTAACAGTTACTCCGTTATGAGTTCCGCCTTTTGCAATGAGATACGCAACTTTATTAATAATACTTGAATTAAAATGAACACCGCCTTGATCCCATCCATTAAAATCGTTAAATTCACTGTAATCATCTGGATAAGGTACTCCGAGTGAAGATGGAACAGAAGCTGGGTTTTCCATATCACGGAAAACAGATCCCGTTTGTTCTCCCATTGTCCAATTAAAGTTTCCATTATTTACGTATTTCTCAATAGATGTTCCCATAATATCAGATAGCGCCTCATTAATCGCACCGGATTCACCGTAATATTCAAGATTAGATTCACTAGAAGTAACAGCATGTGTAAATTCATGTCCAGCTACGTCATATGCTTTAACAATAGGATCCCCATATACAAGCATACTTCCATTATTAGCACTTAATGCATTCTGCCAATTTTTCGGATCATTCGTCTCTTCAGAATCCCAAGCATGTACAACTGAAACTACCTTTTGTCCCTTATTATCAAAGCTATTACGTTTGTATTTATCTTTATAAAAATCAAATACTTTTGTTGCTAAGTAATGAGCACTTACTGCTTTTGGATCGTTAAATGTTGCCGAAGTACTAGTCGCTAATGTACCAGGATAATAGCTTTCTTCTTTAGTAATATCTCTGTAATTCACATCATATGTTTCAATTCCTTGCCCTCTTGTATAATCAGCAAGAGCATATTTGCCATTACTTTGTTTAGAGATACCAAATGAACGAGAAATACCTAAATCATCTTTTCCTGTTCCAGTTAATGATGTAAGACTGCTTTGTTTACTTTTCTTTAAAGCTCCAACTAGTTTGTCACTAGCTTTTAAGTTAGATTCTTGTACCATATTTTTTAACATATCACCATTTTGTGCATTTACTAAATAAGTACCAGAAACATAGTTTGGTGTTGCAGCTTCAAAGGTAACTTGGTATGCATTTTTAGCTTGTCCATTATTTTCATCAACAAAAATAACCTCTTTAACTTCTGGCTCAGTAATAAACTTGATATCGTTCCCGTACTTCGTATAAATAAATTGTTTTGCTTCATCTTTTGACAGATTAATAGGTTTTTTCAATTCTTCTTGTTTTAGATTTTGCGCGCTATCACCTGAAACACTTTTAATAACACCATTATTATCTACGTGTGCAGTTAATTGATGACCATATACTTCTTTTCCTTCGTATGTTTGCTGCATACGTACAAGTGTAGTTCCATCATACGAACCACGTTTTTGAAGGACTTTATAATCTACTCCTGCTTCTCCATTGACTTGTTTTTGGGAGAGAGCTTGCTCTGTTTTCTCCTTAAGTGCATCCTTTACTACATTTTCTGGTGTCTTTTGTGACGGTTGTGTCAGTTCACCCGAACGGAACGATTCTTCCTGAATTTGAACTTGTAGTTGATCTGTTTCCTCTGCATGACCTACCCCATATGGTGCCACAGCTGTTAAAGCTAATCCAGTTGTTAATGCTACCTTAGTTAATGTCTTTTTGTTTTTCATTATTTCACCTCGTATAATTTTTGAAATAGAAAGCTTGTACAAAGTATACTGTCTATTTCTGTCGGAAAAAAGAGAAAATACACAATTTATGTAACATTATGCAAAATTACATAAATTGTGGTCAATATTATAAATAATGAACGGAACACATATGTACATTAATTTGAATAAAAGAGAGTCCTTATAGGCGCTCATCCAATTGGTTAGTTATTAATTATCTATATTCATTGTAATAAAAGTATACTTACCTCTAAATAACAACATAAAAACCCACTCTTTACTATTTTAAGAGTGGGTTTAATGTTGTTAAAATAACAATTACTATAAGAAACCTTATAATTTATATTTTTTTAGTAATCCTACTAAGTTTTTTGTAAAATTCACCTTTCGTTTTTATATGCTTAAACTGATTTGGATTAATATTTGCTTTTTGTGAGAGTGCTACAATCTCTTCTTTTGTAATTGAATCTTTCGTATTTATAGATGCTATATTTGTGTATTTTCCGTCTTCTGTTTTTGGAATTTCTAAAATCCCTTTATTCACAAGATCAACTACAGCCTTATGCTCTGAAGAATGTAAATCTACACCAGTAATTTTCCAATTACGCATAACTTTTGGCGTGTATACACCGTTCTTTACCTCTTTTAAATATGTAATAGCAAGGTTACGAATGGTTCCACCTGTTTCTCCAAATGCATTCTCTTGTTTAGATGACCAAATTTGTTCAAACTTACGCCCCTCTAAAGCTCCTCCTTTTGCCTGAAGAGCCTCCATTCTGTATGCATTCATTCCCAGCGTCATAACATCGCTCATTTTGATTGGTTTGTTTGTACGAATAGAGCGTAAATTTGTAATTCTACTTCCGTATGGTTTTGTTAATTCAATTTCGTATTTTACGCCTCCAAAGAAATCGTTCGTACTGTATTTAGATGCACGGCGGGTTTTATCAAAGCTAACGGTTACATCTCCGGCACGAGATGAGTTAAAATATCCTGCTGCCCATTCCATATAGTCTTTTAAATCTTTTCCAGAAATCTTATATACTGTAATCTCTCCCAAGGCATATTGGTAATTATACGCAATATCTTTTTTCTTAATAGGACCTGTATCCAAACGGGCATAATCATTATCAATTTGATGGGCTACTACATCTGCTTTACTGTAGTAGAGCATGACTTCATGAAAGAAATCTGATAAAGGTGTTTCTTGAATCTGAACACTTGGAATACCCTTTATTTCATTTTCAGGAACAAGATTTCTACCCTTTAATTGAGCGACTACAACATTTGCATCTCCTCTCGCATATTCGTGAAAAGGTGTTAGTGTTTCTTCAAGTGTAGGATCAGATAATATCGTTGTTCCATCAGCATTTTTTACAGGTATAGCGGTAGCAGTTTTATCTTTTAAAACCAACTTCCCATCTTGCTTTGTAAAAGTAAGGTCAATACGTGAAATATGTGTTCCATATTTATCTGGCTCTGTAATAATTACGCCATTTACAACTTCTTTTTTTACAAGTTTATGCATGTGAGCCGCAAAAATAGCGCTTAGTTCCGGACAAGCATTTGCAATATCTTGAACACCAGTACCAGGGATACCATTCTCATTTTCTAATCCCATATGCATAACTCCTACCATTACATCTACTTTACCTTCTAATTCCTTAATTGCCTTTTTCGTCTCTTCTACCGGATTTTTCACCACTAAACCATTTAAGTGATCTGTCCCTTTTTCAAAATCACTAATCATTGGTGTATTCATACCAATAATCCCAACTTTAATTCCACCTTTTTCTACAATTGTATATGCAGGAAGAAAGCGCTCTCCATTTTCCTTATAAATATTTCCTGCTAACGTTTTTCCCTTATATTGCTCACTAACTTTTTTCAATGTATCTAATCCAAAGTTGAATTCATGATTTCCAAATGCCCAGGCGTCATATCCCATTGTATTCATCGCTACCATCATTGGCGATTGTGGCTTATCGTTGAATAATTCTACTGAGTTTCCTTGAATTGTATCCCCGGCATCTACTAATATGGTATTTTGATTTTCTTGACGGACCTTCTTTATAACCGTATAAAGCTGCGTCAAACTTCCACTCATATTTGCTCCATCAAGCGCATAATCCCAAGGCATAAATCTGCCATGAATATCTGCAGTACCTAACAATGTAATATTAACTTCAGATTCCTCAGCCTTAGAGATAGGTGGTTTGACTATTACTGCTGTTCCGAGCAGTAATAGAATTACAAAGTAACATACATAGTTCTTCCATTTCATTTTTTGCATAATAATAATATTTCTCCCCTTTTTGTACTTTCGTAAAGTTGTTTGAACTTTAAAAATGTAACTTATTATTCGGGAAACTTCAACTACAAAAGATAATTTTGAAGGTGGTTCTGTTGCAAAAATAAAGAGAATAAATTGCATACATCCCCTAACAGAATTGTATTTTATCGTTTCCTGACAGAATACCCCTTCCTTAAGGGTGTGAAGTGTACTTTCAAAATAAGGATATATCATTCATTATCATTTCAATTTATTAAAACGTGCATATACAATATGTTATGATGATTAATTTTTTGAATTTCGTTGCTGATTTATTTCCTTCTAAATAAAAACACTTTCAAAAAAAATAACCCCGCTCTTCATTTAAGACGGGGTTACACTTATACAGAAAATCGGATAGTTTTATATTTTCTTAAGCTTATTGGTTACTTTCAACTAATTTCATTCTATTTTTGTTTTCTTCTGAATCAATATGAATCAATCGTTTCCCCTGTTTATAATACGCATCAATAAACAGGGAATGATTTTTACTTTTCAATTTCACAAAGCAATTTTATCTCTTTGATTTGTTCTATATGACGCTGTTCATGCAAATAGATTAATTCTATCCACTGATCAAGAAATAATTCTCCAAGAGCTGGATGCATCACTGATTTTTTTACTAATTTAGATTCATCTTCTATTGTACTCAGAAAACGCATCAATTCTTTTCTTGATTCGTTTAGCATATTGAGCATTTGCTCCACTTCAAATGGTTCTATACTTGGTTCAATCATTTCTGGAGCTATAAACTTTTTCGTTCTATCTAATAAAATAGTGTGAATTTCTTTACGCTCATTTTGGGTACTATCTAACTTTTTTAACCCTGAGGAAATAACTGTTATCACTCTTTCATCTAATAAAACTAAATGATGACAAACTTGTGCAATACTCCATTTATCCTTATCTGGTTTCCTATTAAATTGAGCATCACTCAACAAAAAAATTTCCTCAACTAATTGATTTCTCGTTTCATAAAACTTGTCATTTACAAATGTATCCATGCGGATTCTCCTTTCATTGCAACCTACATACTTAAATTTCTACGCTAAAAATATTATCTTCGAAAACAGATTTTCTTTCACTACTATTCCAATTTCATTTTAAAGCCACAAATAAATCAACTTTTAACTTTCCTTCTAGATCTTCAGCAACATTATTTAAGCAAAACTCTAAATTATCTCTATCATAATCTGCACCATACTCACTATTTAGTAGCCACTCTGCATACATGTATTGATACGCTTCACTTAATTTATGAGGTTCATCATAGAACTGGTATAGACCATATGTACCTCCATCTAATCTTTTAAATTGCACATCATGATACTTTTCTTTATCGAAGTTTTCAGGAATCGTAACACATGCATCATGCCGGCACTTATGACTTGCAACAAGTTCAGGATTATCTAATGATATTCCGATAAATGATTGCTCTGGTGGATACAGTTTATTTTCAATTGACCAGTTCAGTAACTTCCCCCAGTGATCTTGCGGTTCAAAGTAGCTACCAGTTCGTCTTATATACGCTACTTCTAATGGTGGTAATTTTTTTATAACAACTTTCATTTATATCTTCTCCCCTATAAATATGTACACTGTTTAATTAGCTTTTTTTAACATTTATTCCTTCTTAAATTAAAAGAATTCTCTAATCATATAAAGTGAAACTTTAATCAGCGGGAGATGAATTTTAATTGAAATATAATTGATTACTATTACTACTACTAAAGTAGTATGTACTTTCATACTTTTATTTGATTTTACATTCTTTTTAAATCGATATATTAATTGTAAGAAAATAAAAAGGTGGAGGATTTTAATTGATTAAAGGAATATACGAAGCGCATTTACCAGTGAGTAATTTACAACAATCTATCAGATTTTATGAAAAACTAGGGTTGAAGTTAGCCTGGAGCGATGAATCAACAGCATTCTTTTGGATTGAGGATGGGAAAAGTTGGCTAGGATTATGGGCGGGCTCTGAATACGAAACAAAATATCATCCTTCTTTACGTCATATTGCATTTAGAGTTTCATATGAGGATTTAAAAGAATCATTATATTGGTTACACTCACTTCAAATTAAAGCTGTTCCGTTTGGGAGTAATGAATCTATTGAACCCTTTGTCCGTCCACATCAAGGTAATGCATCTGTTTATTTTATTGATCCAGATGGTAATAGCTTAGAACTTATTTGTCATATTGTTGTACCTAATGCACTAAAACATATAACTAATAAATTATCATTTAAAGATTGGGAGACACTATTAGCTGACACATTTGAATGAATATAAGCTATAAATCATAGTGGCTCGCCTTTATTTTTATAACATGTATAACAATCGTGAATAATAATGTCCTATCAATTTATCATTAAATAAATGTAAAAAATGACCCTATTTATTCATTTTTCATGCGTATGTATGTACATTTGTGAATTTATTCGATATATTATGGGTATTGAATGATTACGAAAAGTGTATAGGTCGCTTATATAACACCTTATATTTTTATATCCGTGAAAACTACAAAGTGTATGAAAATCCATTTGTCAAATGAATTTAGTGCGGAAGGAGGTTTGTGGTTACTTCATAGGGTATAATAATCAGTTTTTTACTGATAAAAATATAGGAGGCGACATAATGTTTCGTACGATTTCAAATTTCATGAGAGTAGCTGAGATAAGAAGGAAAATCCTTTTTACACTAGCGATGTTAATCGTTTTTCGAATTGGCACGTTTATTCCAGTTCCTCATACTAACGCAGAGGTATTAAAAGTACAAGATCAAGCTAACGTTCTAGGTATGTTAAACGTATTTGGTGGAGGAGCACTGCAACACTTCTCAATCTTTGCTGTAGGTATTACACCATATATTACAGCTTCTATCATAGTACAATTACTTCAAATGGATGTTATACCTAAATTTTCGGAATGGGCAAAGCAAGGAGAAATGGGCCGTAAGAAATCAGCTCAATTCACTCGATACTTTACAATCATTCTCGCATTCATACAGGCCATCGGAATGTCTTATGGCTTTAATAATATAGCTGGTGGACAATTAATAACAGATCAAAGCTGGACTACATACTTATTTATTGCGACAGTTTTAACTGCAGGTACTGCATTTTTACTTTGGTTAGGCGAACAAATTACCGCTAACGGAGTTGGTAATGGTATTTCGATGATTATCTTCGCAGGTCTCGTTGCCGCGATTCCAAATGTTGCAAATCAAATTTATTTACAACAATTCCAAAATGCTGGCGATCAGCTATTCATGCACATAATAAAAATTGTTTTAATTGGACTCGTAATTTTAGCGATAGTTGTTGGCGTTATTTACATTCAACAAGCTGTACGTAAAATACCGATACAATATGCAAAAGCTGTTTCAGGAAACAATCAATATCAAGGAGCAAAAAACACTCATTTACCTCTTAAAGTAAATAGTGCTGGTGTTATACCAGTTATCTTTGCTTCTGCATTTTTAATGACGCCGCGTACAATTGCGCAGCTCTTCCCTGATTCAAGCATATCAAAATGGTTAGTTGCAAATCTTGATTTCGCACATCCAATTGGAATGACACTTTATGTCGGTCTTATCGTTGCTTTCACATACTTCTACGCATTTATTCAAGTAAATCCTGAACAAATGGCTGAGAATTTGAAAAAGCAAAATGGATATGTTCCTGGTATTCGTCCTGGTAAAGCAACTGAACAATATGTAACTAAAATTTTATACCGTTTAACATTTATCGGTGCAATTTTCTTAGGTGCAATTTCTATATTACCGCTCGTATTCACGAAAATTGCTACGTTACCACCTTCTGCCCAAATTGGTGGTACAAGCTTACTTATCATTGTCGGTGTAGCACTAGAAACTATGAAGACGTTAGAAAGCCAGCTTGTAAAACGTCATTATAAAGGTTTTATTAAAAAAGTGAATTAATTATAAAAAACACAGTTGGAAAAATAACCAACTGTGTTTTTTATTGTATCAGTCCTGTAATATACAGGGCTGTTGCTTTATTAAACTACATCTCCTTCTCTAATAACCGCCCTTTTTTGAAATAAGTCCGTAGTGTAGAACGATTGGCTAAAAATACACCAATCAATATAAAACAAGCCCCCATTCCCATTATAGGATTTAAAGGTTCTCCTAAAATGATATATCCCACAATTATTGCAATTAATGGTGATACATATAACCACGTCGATGGAAATACTGGATTTGTTTTTGATAAGAGCCAGTAATATAGTCCGTGTCCACCGATCGATCCGATAAATATGAGATATAAAATAGGCCATTGTACACTCCATGAAGTTAATACAGTTACATTTGGTTGTTCTACAATAATAGATGCGATTAGTAGTAAAATCCCTCCATAAAACATTTGAATACCGTTAATAAGAAATGGTGATACATTTGATAAATCTGAAAGTATTTCTTTCGAACGAATAGAGCCTATTCCGTAAAATAACTCTCCTATAACTAAAACAATACAAGCAATACTCCATATGAAACTTACTTGTTGATGCATTCCTGGTAAAGAAACAAATATAACACCTATTAGTGCGATAACTAAAGCAACGAGTTGCTCCTTTTGTAATTTCTCCCTATTCCTCTTTGCTTGTATTAATAAAATCATCATTGGTCCCGTAGCAGAAAGAACAGCAGCTAATCCCGAAGAAATATATTGTTCTGACCAATATAAACTTGCGAATGTCATAAATGTTAAACAAAATCCAGCATACATAATACGTTTTGAAAATATATGTGGCATAATTTCTTTTCGCTTTAATTTAAAAATAATCATAAGGATTATGCCCGCTAAAAAGAATCGAATTCCTGCTGAAAACAACGGTGGCGCCCCTGCTTCAATTCCAATTTTTATTGTTAAAAATGTTGTCCCGAAAATAATACATACTAAAATGTAATTAAAAATGACCATTTTTCTTCCTCCTTTTTACTCTTAAAATGAGTATAGAGGGTATGGTGTATAACAGTGTATCAATACATATAACAGTTACTTCAAGTTGTAGTTGATTCCCTATATATTTTTCGCTTTAATTAAATTAAAAAGAAAAATAGGTGAAACTATGAAGATTGTATTGCGTAAAGAATCAAACATACCGTATTACAAGCAAATATATATGCAAATTGTTGAAAGAGTACAAAGTGGTATGCTTTCACATGGTGAATCCCTTCCTTCTTTACGTTGTATGGCCACAGATTTACAAATCAATGTATTAACTGTTCGTAAAGCGTATAAACAGTTAGAAACGAAAGGGTATATACGCATCGAACAAGGAAAAGGTGCTTACATATATAAACATGTAAAGAAAGATTTCAAACCGATACCATATAAATGGCAACAATCAAGATCTATTAATGTTATGCGTTCTCAATATGCAATGAATAAGCACCGTAAATATCATGATTTTTCACAAGCAATTCTGTATCCTCGTCTGTTACCAAATCCATTTTTGGCAGACGAAATGCATAAATTGCTAGATAAAAATCCGATGTTGTTAGCAACTTATGGGCCAGTTCAAGGCGATTATGAACTGCGAGTTGAAATAGCAAATTACTTAAATGAACACCAGAAATTAGTGACGGACCCATCTCAATTATTAATTACAAGCGGAGCACAACAAGGAATTGATTTAATTGCTCAAACATTATTAAAACCTGGAGATATCGTATTAGTAGAAAGTCCATGTTACAGTGCTGCGCTTGACGTTTTCATCAATAAAGGTGTTCAAATCATTCCTATTTCTCTTGATAATCATGGAGTTCGCTCCGACTTAATTGATGATATTTGTCAAAGTAAAAATCCTGTTTTATTGTATACAAATCCCACCTTCCAGAACCCGACAGGTACAGTAATGAGTAAAGAACGAAGAATGGAACTTATAGAACTAGCGGAGCTATATCAATTTTTTATCATTGAAGATGATTCTTTCGGAGAAATATATTTTGAAGGTGCTATAGTCCCACCACCAATCAAAAGTTTTGATAAGGATGGCCACGTGATATATATAAAAGGATTTAGTAAAACGTTAGCACCAGGACTCCGTATCGCAGCACTTTTTGCCGATGGTCCTATTTTTGAATGGCTATATGCAGTGAAAGGTTCCATGGATATCGGTAGTCCTTTATTAACACAGAAGGCACTTCTACCTTTCTTACGTGCGGAACGTATGAAAAATCATTTAGAAAAATTACGTACAGCTTTACAAATGAGACGTGATTTAACAATTGATATACTATCGCCATTAAAAGGACTAAACTTTGAGATACCAAATGGCGGTTTTAATTTATGGGTGAAACTGCCTGATTCGATAGATCCCTTTACCTTATTACAAAAAGCAAATGAAGTAGATGTCTCTTTTTTACCAGGAACAGCTTGTCTATTAAACTACGAAACAAATGATAACCAATTAAGAATTAGCTATTCAATGTTAAACGAGAAAGATATGGCAATTGGATTAGAGAAATTACATGATACAATACGAAACAGTATTTGTTAGAAGTAATAACACAATAGCCAACAATAAATAATACCCGAAAATGACAATGTGTAGTATGGGCTATTATTTATTGTTGAGCTTTTTCGTTATTCTTAACAACCGATTTTAAAACTTGTCTTTCTTTCAATTCTTCAACACTACCATATTGATCAATAACAATTGCTTTCATTTACTCTCCTCCTTGCTGTTTATTTTAATAACATACAATTATTTCTCAAATTTTTTTGTCTTGAATTACCATATAATTATTTTTGGGGGTAATTATGCAAGAAGCATTATAAAGTGAAACTTTAATCAGCCCTCACCAATTGGGCTCCTACTGCTCGTTAATACTGGATGAATTTCAAAACAAATCTTACACACATCTTAGAATCATCCAAAACTGTTTTATTAATTAAATTCAAAAGAAATGAGGCTAACTATATGAGTGAAAAGATATTTAAAATAAACGGAATTGATATATGTACAGAAAGCTTTGGGAACCCTAAGAACCCTGCTATTTTATTAATTATGGGCGCTACATGTTCCATGGTTTATTGGGACGAAGAGTTTTGTGAGCTGTTGGCTAGTACGGGGAAATTTGTTATTCGCTTTGATAACCGTGATGTTGGACGCTCTGTTGCCTACGAACCTAGAACTTCCAATTATACAGTAACAGATATGGCTGAAGATGCAATTGGAGTACTAGATGCTTATCATATTGATAAAGCTCACCTATTTGGTATGTCATTAGGTGGTATGATTGCTCAAATTGCCGCTATAAAACATCCCGAAAGAATTTTGACGCTAACTTTACTAGCGACTAGTGTAATAGGATCTGATGACAATACTCGCGATTTACCTCCAATGGATGAAAGAATTTTAACACATCATGTAAATGGCACAAGTATAGATTGGACAAATAAAAACGATGTGGCAGAGTATTTAGTTTCAGGATCTCGTCTATTATGTGGATCAGAACGAATATTTGATGAAAATAGAGTTTATACACAAGTAAAACAAGAAATAGAACGCGCAAATAATTTATTAAGTATGTTTAATCATGCTTTACTTCAAGGTGATGATGCATATGAAGGTGTACTTGACTCCATACAAGCACCTACATTGGTTATTCACGGAACAGATGATACAGCACTCCCATTCGAACATGGCCTCGCACTAATTGATGAAATTCCAAACTCAGTACTATTAACTCTTAAAGGGGCAGGCCATGAAAACCATCCAGATGACTGGGAAAACATAATTACTGCTGTTTCTAAACATACATCTGAAATTTAGACAAACAAATAATTAACAAAAGGGGCACAAATTATATTGTGCCCCTTCTATTTACAAACAAAAACCCATCACTGTATTCGTATGTATAGTGATGGGACTTCTTATATTTTTCTATGTTTAAAAAAATGGACAATCTAATTGATCAACAGATTCCCATAATTTTTTTTTTGCATTTTCGGTGGATGTATTTGTTTCTAGTGTCATGTTTTTAAAAGGGTTTACTTCAACTTTTAATAAGGATGAAGGCTCCACATATAATGAGAAAACATGGCTGCTTGGTAAAGCTTTAGAAACGTCAATATCTCCTACTTGTTTAAATAGTTGCTGCGCAGCAAAAAAGAAGAAATTAGTTGGATTTGATTGTTTATTCAGCCACGCAAGCATTTCAGGTGATACCGATTTATGAATATTGATTTTTACTCGATCACCACGTTTATATCGCCTAGATCGCATACTTCCACCAACTAACTTATCGTTAAGTTTGTAAATCCTAACTCTTTTTGCTTATGCTCTCTATATTTTGGCGAACAAGTATAGACTAATAATCCTCGTGCATTGGTAAATAACGGATTATCTACAAAGATTACATTTTTGAGTCGTCCTTTTTGCTTTAAAATCATTTTTAAACTGTTTTTAATAATTACTGCACCACCGCCATAAATAAACACGTATGGATCGTCTTTCATATCATCAATTTTATTTATAATATCTGTTGCAACACGAGCTGCTAAACCTAATAGTGCCGGCTGTGATTCCTCAACTAATAAGGTATTTCTCGGATGCTTATCATTTAAATAAATTTGATTGAATTCTGTAATACTATCAATCGTCTTAGTTGGATACTTTCGGTTCCATCTCGTGATAATTTGTAATAACGTCTCTTTTACACCATAAGATAAACCTTTACTTAGTTGCGGACGGAAATTTACCCCTAATGAAACAACTTCTTCTGTCGTCCCTGCACCAATATCAAAAGAGAGTAGAGTCTTATCTACAAAATCAATTTCAGAAACTTGATTCGGCTCACATTCTATTTTATGTTTCACAACATTTCCTTCTTCATCGTATACAATGCCCCACGTCCCAGATGCGCCCTCAGGCAGGCATTTACAAAACTCAATTGAAACATTAATTGTCACATCCCGTCCGTTCGGATAATGGAAAATAACCTTATGATTTCCCATATAACGTTTTGCATTTTCAGCAGCTATTTCTTGTGTAATAAGCTGCATAGGAAGAGCGACAGATAAATCATAACGAATATTAATATGGCTAGAAGTTGGACTTTGACGCATAGCGCTTACCGCCAAACCTGATAGTATTGTAATAACCATTAACTCATCCGTTGACTTATTCGATTTCTTCTCTACCTCAGTACCTTTTAATTGATCTTGAATGACTTTTTCTCCAACGATGTATCGTACATTATTTAGCATTAACGATGGCGAACTTATAGTCACATCAATGTGGTTTTCTAATTCAGATAATGAAACATCTACCTCATCTAAGAGTCCTGTAGGCTCACCTATATATAAAGAATAAATACTCGGAATAAAAATAGGGTCTTGCCCTTTCACCATTAACTTCAAACCGTTGTTTCCTGCATCTGCACCAGCTTTTAAAAGTATAGACATAACTACCCCCTAAATTAATCTGACATCCCTTCCAAATATATGCGAGCCCATTCTTTTACATTCAAATGTATTGTAATTTTTTATTTATCATAAAACCAAAATATTGCATACTTACATATTTTATGTAAAAAGTATTT
>NZ_JAKUFQ010000005.1:0-139989 GCF_022663475.1 Bacillus cereus group sp. BfR-BA-01382 | reverse complement strand
TTTAGAATTAATTAATAGATTGCTCAGTTGCTAAATTCACACTTAGCTAATTCTATATACATAAGAATATATGTACTCTAAATATAGTTTATATTTATTGTAGTAGCAGTTTTAGTGAAATTTTAAATATTACTTGCATTTTGGATGAGTTTCAATTAGAAGAAAGGCATTACTTAATAAGAATAATAATTATCAATTAATACGAGAAAAAGCATTTGGTGAGAATTGAGACGTATATAAGAATTAAAACATATAAAAGTAATATGATTAAAGGCGGAATAAATGTTGGTTCATCTATTTTAAAGGTAAAAATTCTGCAAAGTGAAGGGGATTTATGAAAAAAATTTAGGAGGTGTAACCTATGAACGAAGTAAAGAATAATGTATTTGAACAATGTCAGAAGAGTATTGAACAGGCCGGTGCTATTGAATTAGCAGTTAAAGAAATATTTGAGAAAAAAGTCGAATTTGGAATGGGTGTTGGATTACGTTTGTTAGAAGAAGGATGCGATATTCAGCGTCAATCAAAAGAGAAAATATTAGGTTCCGCAATTCGGTTAGTAAAAAATAAGCCAGAAAAGTATCTTGCTACAGTGCAAGAGAACAAAGTTATATCCTATCGCACTTTAACGACAGAAGAATTATTGGCAAAAGATTGGAAGGTTGTAAAAATACCTAAGTAAAAAATATTTTGAAATGCCTGATATAATGCGTTGGCCCCCTTTTGGGTGGAAGATAAAATAACCCAGTATCCTGTTTTATTTGGCTAAGCTTTCAATGCTTTTTTATAATGGTCCCTGTATGATTACAGGGACTATATGTATGTAACAAGGAGTTGTAATCTATTTATGATGAAAAATGCTTATGAAGAGTTATATGGTTCCAAAGGTATTGATACAAATTACGAGAGAGAGAAAATAGAGTATAGACCTAGTATAGGATATACCAAGGAAATGGCGATACAAAACTTACAGCCCCAAGTGAAGGGAATTATAGAACGATCCCGTAAATTTACAGTTTCTCAGAGTTTGTTAGACTATGATGAATTGATTAATGAAGTAAATGTGATTCTTAAAGATATTAAAGAAAGAAATGATAATCAATTAATTAATAAATTAACAGAGAATTTGAAGCAAAGACGAGTTAAAGAAGCAGCCTTATTAGAAAAAGAATATTGTGGTTACAAACAAAAGGGTGACTTAGAATTATACAGCCTCTTATTTAATATAAAAGAATCAATAACTTCCCAAAGGAAATTTATTGATAGTAGATTTAGGGTCCAATTTACCAATGAAAGCGATTTAGAAAAAATTGAGAAGGCAGAATTAAAATCAATAGAGGAATGGGAGTTTTTAGAAGCACAAGTATTAGAAGGATATAGTATTTTAGCAGAAGCCCATGAAGATGATGAAGAACCCATAATGGATGAAAACTTGTTTCCTAATATAAAAGAGTTAAATTATGAAGTTCTGACTAAAATAGAACAAATTAAAAGGAAACAGGAGATGTTCCATATTACATTAGCAGATACATCTTATATTCATAAGAATAGATATTTTATGATTCTCAATGTAATAGAAAAGGCAAAGATACTTGTATATGATTCCAAATCATTAATTGATAAAAACTTAAAGGCTTTTATTTTAAGTATAAAAGAGTTTGGTGATTTAAGTATAGTTAAATCACATTTAGTTCTTAACTTCAATGATATACAAGATCAGCATTTAAGTATAAAGGGAAGAATGATTTCTTTAGATGTTGAAAAAGAAATATTTGCATCAGAAAAACATTATTTGCATCAACAGTTAGAAGTAAAGACTACTGAGCCATTAAAAAATTGGTTGTTCGATCAAGAAGAGCAGATGAGTGGATCTATGGATTTATTTGCTACTTATATGATTAATTCGATTGATAATGTAAAAAAAACCTATGAATCAAATCTAGCAGATATACTAAATTTCTATAAATCAGAATCAGATTTCTATGAGAAACAAACCAACCTTTTAAGAAACAAGGAGGAAATCAGGAGGTTCTACAGGATTTTAGAGGATTTAGAAGGTGTGCAAGAAATTCAAGGACCTTGGATTGAAGAGTATTTAAGGGCGGAAGGATACAGCATTTAAAGAAGCGTGTAATACAATACAATACAATGTATAATAGTTTTGAATCAAATTATTAAGGTTAAATATCTTTAATGTATTGGTCTTTTTATTGATGAAAAATATAAAAAAATATATGTACTCTAGCATCTAAAAAATATCCATATACAAATCTAAACCTTGTATGATTCTTCTCTTTATATACTAAAAGTTAAATAGGCGGGCGATACCATACTCGTCCGCTTATTGTTTTAAGTTAATTCGAAGGAAATAGGTATATTTGAATTAAAAAGTAGGCTCAGTTTCAAATGAAAAACATTTTTTTATTTTGTTAAAAACATATGGAATATTAGCTCATTCTGCGAGAATTGCTTACTTTATGGAGTACAAACAGTTGTTGAGTGTTTGAGCCAGATTTAGTTTTTGAGTAAAGGGAAAGTATCTTAAGAAATAATTAATTATTGGCAAGAAAAAGGTTAAATTGGACTTTTACTTTTCTCAAAGAGGTAAATGAAAATTATATTCTGCTTCTTAAAGAAGAGGCAGAATATAGAGTGTAATGAAAGATGGTTATAAACCAAAGTATCGGAAACAAAAGAATTAAAGAAGGGGGTGAGTAATATATGTTAGAATCACTTTTTTCTGAATACGTTGAGATTACATGTTTAGCAAAGCCATTTCCTGTTGTTGCTCATAAACCTATAAATGATAGATTATTTAAAAATATTACCTTTTTAGAAGATGAATCTGATATTACACTTCGTCTAACACCGATTCACATTGGTCAATTAAAAGTAAATACATTAGTGCAGAAGCAAATGTCACTAGAATCTAGCAATGAAGATGTATATAGAATTAAATCAGTGCTATCTAAAGAGAAAAACGGAGTTAATGAGTCATATTGGGTTAGTCACAAGCAATCAGAGTATGATAATGCCATTTCATTTAACCAATATAGGGCACATGGGGTTTCGGATAAAGGACTAAAAAGTGATTGGGTTTATTCAGATATTAAAGACGAAGATGGGAAAGAAATTATTTATAATATGATCCATGATGTTATAGATTTATTGTTAACCGCTAATGATAATCAGATTGAAACATACATGGAACACATTACAAATGACGCCTTTATAAATATCATAAAAGAAATGCATCCTAACTTATTTAAAACACTTGATGCAAGGGAATTAAAGAAAGTATCAATGAAAGAAATCCTTCACGTTATCGGGAGCAAATCAGGGCATCATATTCAGGAGCAATTTGTTTCTCAATTAGGCGAATCATTTACAGTGATATCGAATTTCCTAACAACTAAGTTTAATGAAGAATTGATGTCTTCTCCGGAAGAGTTTGCCCAACTATTGAAAATCTATAAGATTTTTGATCAGTACCAAAATACAAATAAGGACTTTGTGGAAATGGTTCTTCAGTATTTCTTAATAGATTCTATGGAAAATTTATTTGAAAAGACTGATATTGAAGTAATATTGAAGAACGAGGAAGAAACCGGCATTTATCTGAATGGTGAGTATAAATTGGATATCAAAGGCGAGTTAATAAAAGCAGTAAGCTCTTTATCGCTGGATGACCATTTTGTCTCTAAAGTGCAGGATGCAGTACAATTAATATCAGAGCCAATTATATTTGAAAATATTGTGGCTAAAAAAGATGAAAATGTTGCAAGGTATTTAAGGATGGCGCTGCGTACAGTATACGCTCCGTTAACTGCAATGGACGTTCGACTAATGGAGTTAGATCATGAACTAGATGACCTGCATAAATCAAGCTCTCATAGTAGTTTACTTGAGTTTACGACAATTGATGATAAAGACTATGAAGTTCGCAACTTACTCGTATATGACATTGTATCATCTCTAATTAGAAATGATACAGATTTGCAAAACTTATGCGAAGTGGAAATCTTAGAAAGAATCATTAAGTTATGTGTAGATCATAGATTAAATATGTGGGTAGACTATAGTTTTGAAGAGATCGTAACTGTACTGTTAGGTGTAGGTGAATCTTTTGAGCATGAGTATAACAAGTATATTAAATCTGTTCAAGAGCGTAAAACTGTTCACTCTATTGATTCCTATAAAATTGAATCTACACTTGCTAGTTCATTAAAAGAGGCATTTTCATCAGCCTATAAAGAAATGCTACATATACAACCAACGAGTCATCCATTTATTCAAAAAGAATCTCAGAAAGTAAGCTTAGTAGAAAGTATTCGGACACACTACGAAACTTTTAAAAGCGAAATTAAACAACATATCCAAACAAACATAAATGAAAAAATTACACATCAATCAGATTACTTTAAAAGGCTTATAGAATTATGGCCAATTATTCTTAAAGATATGGCTATTATTAATCATGAAGTGCAAGACTTATATCCCAATGAGCCAGTTCTACTGTTATTAGAAGATACTGCAAATGCTTTAGATATCAATAAGTATTCTGATTACAGGGAAGCAAAGCAGTTTTCAGAAGAAGATACTTATTACAATTTATTTAAGCATTACTTGAGGAATCCTAATAGATATAGGTACTTAGAGAAGTTTGATGCTGAAGTTCAGCATAATCCAAGAGATGTGTTTATCATAGATGGTTCAGACGTTGTTCAATATGCTTTAGGTGAAATGGAAAATGGCTGGAGTTTAGGGTTATTTAAATTGGGCGTAAATACCTTAAAAGGAGAAGTGAGCGAATCATGAGTATGAAAAATATTCAGAAGTTATTAGGGTTACTTCCAGATGGTCCTAAAAAA
This sequence comes from Bacillus cereus group sp. BfR-BA-01382, assembly GCF_022663475.1. Lineage (NCBI taxonomy): Bacteria > Bacillati > Bacillota > Bacilli > Caryophanales > Bacillaceae > Bacillus > Bacillus cereus group sp. BfR-BA-01382. The sequence goes on along the minus strand of NZ_JAKUFQ010000005.1, from coordinate 135,118 downwards.
GAAGCTCTAAAGAGAAAACTGGAAAGTAATTTATCAAAAAAGAGACAACGAGGGGGAGATGGCTTGCGTGATTCATTCGAATTAACACCAAGAGGTCATATAAAAATTGAAGAAATCAATTCAGCTGGTAAGGTAGTTGGAGTGTTAGCGGATCAAAAGAACTTAGTTTTAAATGGTGCAGAGGAAATTCTGTTACGTGCATTTTCAGGGGATCCTACCCGTGTATTATATAAAAATCGTATTCCTAAGGCATCTACAGGAACGACTAATAAGATTTATATTACTGAGTCAAAATTAAAAAAAGCTCCTTTATTTGATGGTAATCAGCTTCTTCATGCGCCTAACTTATTATGGGCAGAAGTAAACGACGAAGATTTCGAAATATCATATGGTTACTATCCTGTAACTCTTTATATAAAAGAAGAGGTGTCTGGTGAATTAGGTAAAAAGGCATTTACTCTTTCAAAAACGCCAACTGCAGATCGTGTTGCACTATCAGCAGAAATCTATTCAGGATATACAAATATGTTCATTGGTATCGGTGAGGGAGAGAACTACAAAGTTCCATTTACTGATAATCGATTAACTTTATCGAAGGGCATTACAGTTTCTAATGAAAAGGCAAAAGCAACGCTTGAAGGCGAATCTATTAAATTTAAGCAAAAGATTAGTAACTTTGTCTTAGAGGTAGAAAAGTCTAGTAAAGGTGCTCAAATCGACATTTTTGTAAATGATGTTTTAAAAGAAACAATTGAGACGTTAAATAGTGAGCTCTCTGAACCTGTTGTTCATGAGTTTAAATATGATGGATTTGATAACACATCAGAAACGGAAATTAAAATCGTTCATTCTGGTGCTGATTCAGGTGTAAGTAACCCAGAGATGAGCATTGCTGCTGTTCGATTTGATGCATTATCAAAAAATATGAACGGATTACTTAAAGAGATTACTAACTTTGAAACTGAGTTTGTAACACCAGCTGCTTATAATACAACACCAATGGGGCCTTTTACTATACAAATTCCGAACCATCCAATAAAAGAAGGAACGGTTAAGGTATCTTATGAAGGTACAGATTTCACGGAAGTAAAAGATCGCAATCAATTAAATGACTTAACATACGTGGTTGACCATATGCGAGGCGTAGTTGAATTTAATCGTGCTTTAACAGGTGTAATGGTTACATATTCTATCACTGGTGAAATTTATGACAGTGAAATGGTTTCTACTATGATTGATGATAATGTACCAAGAGAAGAAACAAAGATTCTCCCTGTTACAAATGAAATACCTTTAGGTGCTACAAATTCTGCAAACCGTAACTTTAAGTTAGCTCAAACGCAAATAAAAGAAGGAACATTACTTGTTAAAAAAAATGGCACGACGTTATCTCAAGGAGATTTCGAAAGTATTGATCTGACTAAAGGTACGTTTATCTTGAATGTTGCACCAGGTTATAATGAAAAAATCATGGTAGATTATTCTTACAGTAAGACAATGATAGTAAAGATTCCATGTAACAAATATAAAACTGAGTATGCTTTCAATAAAGAAACAGTTCGTATCATTGATCAATCAGGAAACACATTAGAATTAGTAGAAGATGTTGCAGACTTTGGTGATGGAAAATATATGTTTGACACTGCTGATAAGAAGTGCATCAATTTATCTAAAAATAGTGCGAACGGTACAGCAATTTCTTATATCGAAATCAACTATCGCTCTGCGGATCGACCTGGGGTTCCAACAAATTATACTCGTGCAATTGTTGAAAAACCGAAGACAGTGAATGAGTATCCTTGGTTTGAATTAGATAAAGGTTCCGTAAGATTCGTAGCTGAATTCCCAGAATTCAAGCCAGCTCATAACATTACAATTCGTGAAATGGGATTATTTGATGGACCTCGTGTTGATGATAAAATCGCCGGATTCCGTGAGTATCCAGTTAAGGCATTCTCTCTTGTACGTGTAGGTGACACAAGAAAAGATGTAAATACAGGTATTCGTATTACATGGACAATTACGCTTCTTAATGAAGGCGGAAAACCATTCATGGGTGGAAAAAACTAATAGAGAGGTGTGGATGTAAACATGACACAAGACAAAGCGATTTTAAAAGCAAAAGGACATGTAAAACTTGAACTTTATAATGATAAAGGCGTTTTTTATAAAAAAGAAAAGAAAAACCTTGTTGTTCAATCTGCAAACGAAGTTGTAGCAAACATGATGGCTGATCCTGCAAAACAGCTGCGTGTAAAACAATCAGATAAGGGGGCTTCTGCTGTTTCTGCAAACAGTAGAGCCTTATACCCATTCGCACTTTCTGTACAGCATGAAGAGATTGTACAGGTTGATATGGATTGGGGTTCAACAAATGCACAAACAGAATTTCAAATAGACTCATTAAAGGATCTAGTTTCTCTAAGTTCCGTTAAGGTAGGGGAGACTGCTCTTGTTATTGATGAGCATATATTTGTTACTGATGAAGTGCTTGGTAAAGTTAAATTTGCGGTTGCACCTACTGAAAAAGCAGTATTCAAGTTTCGAAAAATCAAAAACCCATATATGAAAGTTATATCAGGTACAGAGAAAGTTACTGTTGCTGGTGTTGAATGGCAGCGAGCAAGCGTGGCAAATCATGAAGCTCGTAAATATCAAGTGGATTACTTAACAGGCGAAATTCTATTCCAGACACCTGTAACGAATGTCAAAGTAGACTATGACTATAATATGCGTTATTGCTTAGGATTCATGGCTTTAGGTGGTAAACCGACTGCAAATCATCCTAACTATCAACCTGTTGAATATGGTAACTCAAATAGATTAGATACATTTATGCGAAATGAGTTATCTGGATCTCGTATGCCAGTTTATTATCCAGCAACCATTTCTAACGGCGCTACTGAGATTGAGCCAGCTATCCCAACTCAACCAATTGCTAATGTATCAAAAACAAATACAATTGCGATTACTGATAATGGTGATGGATCTACTAAAAAATTAGTTTATAACCTTCAGAACTTACATGATAGTGGTTCAGGCTTAACAGGACGTAAATTGCTAGAAATTATTTCTGTGCGAAATGTAACAGCAAACACAGATATTAAAGCGAATGTATCAGTGGTTACAAATGAAACTTCTGGAGTATCTATTCGATTTGCTGATAGTGACATAACTATTGGTCACACGGTTCAAGTAGAGTATCGTTTAAAATTAGATAATCGTCATTTAATTTATCAATTAGGACAAGCACCAGTGGTAAAACTTGTAGCTGTTCGTCATATTGATGCAATTGATAGTACAAATGTCCGTGAATATAATATCGTTCAAGATGGATTACGTCCTAGCCAAGGTGATGTTTGGGTTTCAAATCCGAATACTGGGCATATTACATTCAGTTCTGAACCAACAGGTGGTCCAAAAGTACATACACCAGGTCAAATTCAAGTCGAATATATGGTGAATTCAGGCACAACTGTTAAGTTTATTGCGGATTTCCCGAAAGGTACACCAGCCCCATCAATTGAAAAAACGAAAAAAGTAGTTACAGTTGGTGCGGGACAAACATCTATTATCTTAGATGCTGCAATTGCAAAAGAAGAAAATGGTGCTTTCATAGTTCCAGAGGTAATCGTCAATCATTCCGGCACTACAAAAACATTGGAATCTAATGAATATACAATTTCCTTAGACGGAAAAACAATTACTCCAAATAGCATTAGTACAGGTGACATTGTAACGATTAATCATAGCTATGAAAAAACAACTCATGATGTATACCAAGTTGCTATGTTCGATGAGAAAGTTGACGGGAAAATGTTCAATATCTCTGGTATCGGCCCAGTAACAAAAGATAAAAATACAGGAATGCGTATTACTTGGTCTGTAACATTCTAATAAGGGGGATGTAAAATGGCAACAGTACCTTCTTATGCAACTGACTATATGAAGCGAATCGCCTTTTTGGATGGTCAAGTATTACATGATTTTCACTTAAATATGATGCAAAAGAATATTGCAGAAGCAATTAAGTTAAAAACAACACGAGAGAGATATGATATGTATCTCCTCGTGTCTCCTTATGACATGTATTTTTGTGAACCTTTTATAAATAATACTGATCGAGATGAAAATAGTACAGCTGCATTAAATACATTAAGTTTTTCTATCAATTCAGGAGCGTGGGAAAGTTCATTATTAGAGCTTCCACTTCCAACAGAGGAGATCAATCTTGTCTCTAATTTTGAAGATTACCCTAATAAAGGGGCTTACGTTAAATTCTATTTTAGATCATCTAAATCAGCAGATTGGCAAGAAATAAGAATAGATCAGCCTACTTTATTAGAAACACCAAGAAAATATATTCAAGTCAAAGTAGAATGTACTTATACTGGTACCGTACGCCCAAATGTGTATGATTTTGCTTTGATGTGGAGATAAAGGGGGAGTAATAAATGGCTTTTGTTAGACAACACCCTGATTATCCTAAGTTCAGAAAAAAGGTCGGAGTAATGCCCGACTTTTCTGGTTCTAAACTAGCCGATCAAGAACAATTAATAGGAGCACAGGATGGTGTGAATCGAAATTTCCGCTTTGTGCACGTGCCTTTAAGAAATAGTGAAAAGATATATAAAAATGGAATGAGAATGAAAAGGGCTTCAAACGAAGGTAATCTAGATGGTGATTATTACATTAATTATTTTACCGGAGAAATATTATTTTCTTCTAAACAAGTGCCACAGCCTACATGTGTTATTGCTGTTGATTATAAGTATACAAGTGAGTTATAAAGTATGAGTATGATTTATAAAACACTTCCACATCATATGCAAGATGAAGTTCACTTAGATCAAGAAATAGAGATAATATTTATGTTGGATATTAATGTGAATAGTCTTCGGCAAGAAAATATTATATTGATAAATTTAAAGGGAAAAAAGGTAGAACCAGTTACATTTACATATAATCGCAAAGTTTTAAAGGTTAAACCCTTAAATATATTAAATCCTGATAGTCATTATCAACTACAACTCATTGGAAGAGAAAATGGAATTAAGGATATAACTGGTAGAATTATGGCTGAAACATATGAATTAGAATTTTATACAAAAAACATGGTTTCTGTTAAACCGCCTACTATTCTGAAACCCAAAGATCTTTCTATCATTACGAAAAAACCCGAATATCACTTAACAAAGATAGAAGAAGCTCTTTATTATGAATTGCAAATCTCTATGAGCAATACATTCAATAATTTAGTATGGCCGCAAAATAGTGAAAAAGTTTATTTATTAGAAGATGAAACAAGTGTTAAATTAGATATCTCATACAAGCAGGCACAATATTATGTAAGAGCAAGAAGTGTAGATTGTAAAGGGATATGTAGTTCTTGGTCAAAACCAATTAGCTTTTATTTTGATGGAGAAATAGACTCAAATATACAAACCTCAAAGAAAGAAGAATTTAGGGGTATGGATGATAAAGAAGATGTAATATTACAAACTTTTACGAGAGCTGTTAATCAGGAGCAATTAAAAAATTTACAAGAAGCTTTATGGGATTCAGATAACAAATTTTCACCTAAACTGAGTGTGACAGAAGTATTTCCTAAAAATAAGTCTGTCAATAATCCACTAGATTCCTTTCAGAAAGTTATAATTAAATTTTCTGAAGAATTAGACATTAATACTGTTAATACTGCCTCCTGTTACATTTTGGTGGAAAGAACTTAGTAGAAAAATATATTATCAGCTTATAGAGTTAGAAGATACGTTTAAAAGAAGGTGATGATATGGATCATATAGGGGAATTTTCTAAAAAAACAAAGGTTTTTTTAGAATTATTAACTTTAGGGCAGGATAGTAAACATATTGCAGTTGATTTTCCACCAACAGTGAGTATTGAGCGTTTTGATCAATATGGATTAGAAGCCATAGAAAGTGTTAAACTTGAAGCATTGGATAACCACTTCTCGTATAGTGGTGAGTATACCATTCCTGAAATTTTGGAGAGTGGTGAATATGTTTTAACCTATATAGCTACTATTAAGGGCAAAGAATATAAGAGAAAAGAACAATTTACTGTTATATCTGAATGTGCGCCTAGTTTTGAAAATAATAGGGATGTAGTTGTGTTAGATGGGGATAATTATATGTTCAGTTCAGAATTTCAAATACCTACTAGCATTTCTGTTGAGGGAAAAAAAGTAGAAATCATATTTGAAGAAAAAGTAAAATATAATTATACGTATCAAGTGGTCCTAGGTGATGAAATTAAATCAAAATCTGGATTAACTTTAGGGGGAATAAAAACTTTAACTTTTACCTCTAAATATGAGCCGATTTTTGCAACACCTTTAGAAGTGAAAAATATAATTGGAAGTTTATTTAAATATTTTTCTCTAAATGAAGTATATTGTGCATTAAGGGATGCTGGGCAAAAGGCTTTACAATACCTAGGGGAAATACCAGATGCTAACAATAGTCGTTATAGCCCCCCTACAGAGCAGGATGATACATATTTTGCAATAACAAAATATGTGGTACGTGAGGCTGTAAGGCTCTTACTTCAAGGTTTAATGTTTCGAGTTTTAAATAATTCATATAAGCAAGAAGATGAAGGTGGATTAAGTGGTACTATCCAATTGGGGGATTTTATGATTCAAGATAATTTAAACTCTGCCAATGAATCCAGTGATAGTCCAAATGGTATTCAAGAAGAATCTCTTTTTAAAAAGCTGCAAATTATGATTGCGTCTAATCAAAAAGAAATTAAATTTTGGTTAGATGTAATGATGGAGCAAAATAAACAAAATCATAACGAATCTGTTTCAGGCTCATTTGGTGCAGCAACAAGCTTACTAGAAGGGTGAGGGTTTGATGATTGATATTCGTAAAGAGTTTGCGCAAGTTCTTGCTAAATATGGTCATTCAATTATCTATGTAAGAAGAAACCTCCATTTTCGGTGTAAATGTTATATAGAACGAAGTGGTGAAGCTAAATTAAATTGCTCTAGATGTTTTGGAACAGGATATGAAGTGGTGATTGAAAAGAAGTTAGCAAGAAGAAAAGAAGCTTATGATTCTGAAACATTAGTTGAAGTAAATCAATTACAACCATATGGTACATATGCACCTAAGGCTTATACGTATTATTTAGACTATGGATCTAAACCAGAAAAGAATGATCTAATATTAGAAGTTGTTTGGGATGAAAAAGAAATGCCAATCAAGATAAAAGAGAAGTTATTAATTAGTGCTGTTGAACCTAAATTTGGAGTAAAAGGAAGAACAGAATTTTATCAAGTATATAGTCGATATGACTTTAAGGGGGATAGTGATGAATGGGCCCTCACCAAGCGTTGATTTTATACAGCATCCATTAATATACGTAGAAAGACAAGTTGAGATAGGCAAAAGATTAATTATTGTCGCCGAATCAAATAAAGGTCAATATTACGAACCAACACTTGTTTATGGGAAAGAAATGGTTATAGATATATTTGACTCTGGTCCAATTGTCCAATGTTATGAAGATGCCACTTCAATAGATGAGAATTTGAATGTATTTCTTATGAGAATGGAGCCTAATAGGTTTGATATAGTATTTACAGTGTTAGAGACTTTCGATTTTGACCTGCTTTACCTTGATGAAGTACAGTTTGATAAGCATTCCGAGTTAATTGATAATTATATTAGATTTGCAAAAATAAAAGAAGATAAAGGAAACTTGGTTCATTGTATTATGTCTTTATCTCTTCAAAATAAATTTTCTGATATTGAAAAGCATTTCAATAAAATTAATAATCTAACAAAAGAGCTTTCTGGTGATGATTTGGAAGAGAGTGGAAAATACTTATCGTTAGTTATCAATCAAATGGAGTTTAATAAAGCAAGCGCTGTGTATGCTGGAGTATTAGCAGCAATCAATCCAGAAATAAGTCCAATAAATAAAACTATACCTAACGTGAAATTAGAGGCTGAATTTACAAAAGAACAAATTCTTAAATTAAGAGAAGTAGGGATAGTCTGTTTTAAAAATACTTTTAAAAAGGGTATTGTGTGTTCTTCTTCTAGTTGTGCGGTAAGTACTGCTGACAGTGTCCACAAACATATCTCTAATTTTAGAATAGCACAAGAAATTATAAATGAGATAGCTAGAAGTTTAGAAGTATTTATTGGAAAACCTAATATTACATATCAAGCTTCTAACATTGAAGAAATAATTGAGGCGTTATGTTTAAGGAGAATATTAGATAGGAAGATTAGAGATTATGATTATTCTATAAAAATTAGCGAACTATATGGAATTATTGAAGTAAATATTGAAGTAGTTCCGATATTTTCTGTTCATAAGATAACAGGTCATTCAATTGTTCGTATTTATAAATAAAAGGAGAAATGTGTCTTGAGTAATATAGATCCATATTTAGCTATACAACAGGCACAAAGTATGCCTTCTTACATAAAGGAGGAATTAGAAAGTTACGAGAGTAGCCTTCGAAAAAATAATGAAATTCTTCCAGAAGAAGATCCATATATTGATAATCGATTACGTTCAAATAAGCCTATTACTTTTCTAAGTTTTGTGGATGAATTACAGCAGCTTTGGAGCAATGCTGGTCAACCTGGTGAGTTTATACGTCACTCTCCACTGAAAGAGGAAGCTGAGTTTCCTCGTATAACTTATCGAGTCATGAAAAGGGAAGTTAGTAAAGATTTTAAGGATATCAAACCAAGACATAGGGGTACAATTAGGCATCCTTATAGAGATGGTGAATATGTAGAACTCTATGGTCAGATTTTTGATTTAATAGTTGAATTTGTAATCTTTTCTAAAAGTGCAGAAGAAGCAGACGAAATAGTTTTGGATCTAGAGGAATTTATTCAAACTTATACTGGTTTCTTTAAAAGAAATGGAGTTCAAGAAATTCTATTTGATTCACAAGGAACTGATGAAGTGGTTCAAAATCAAGGTATTAACTTGGCTAAAAGACCTATGTATTACAAAATGCGATTTGAAAAAATTACAGTTAAATTTCTTAATGAAATTCAAAAAGTTCAAGTTGTTTCAAAGATTAATAATTCTCTTTAGTTAAGAGATTAATTTAAAAGGAGGAACCCTAATGTCAAACTTTGAACAGTATGAAAACTTACCGGGTGTAAAAGTATCTTATGAAGATGGCAATCTTTATACTGGTAAACAGGTAGAAGACTCAAGAACACAGGCTATTTTAATTATGGGTACTGCTATTGACGGTCCGGTTGGAGAGCCAGTATCAGTTAATCAAATTGGTGGCCCTAAAGCTGCTGAAAAAATGTTTGGTGGTTTACTAGAGAAAAAGACTATAGTTGAAAATGGTGTAGAAAAAACAGTTCGTGTTCCTCATCAGGGCACACTAATACGTGCAATGTGGGAAGCAATACGTGCTGGTAACGAAGATATCCGTTTACTTCGTATCTCTGGTAAAACAGCAATGTCGGAGATCCTTGCTAAGGATGAAAATAGTGAAGTTACAGAGCCGTTAGCTGATATGTTGGGTAATAATTTAATTCCAGGTAATGTTGCTTTTACGAAACGATTAAACATTGAAAAAGATCAACGATTAGTAAAAATTGAAAAAATTGAAGAGTTTGAAGGAACTGATACAGCAGTGGATCCAGTTAAAACATTCCCAGATTCCACTGGCTATCAAAATGTAGATATTACACCTGGATCCGAAACAATTTATTTTACAAAAGATAAGTTTCGTCCTAAAAATACTATTAAGGTTATTTACAAAGCTAAAAAACGTAATTATTCAGAAGTAACACGAAACATGGATGGTAAAACTAATTCATCAACTTTAGGATTATTAACTCAAAATCCTACAATGACAAATTACTTTTCTTCAGAAGTAGGAAATTGGTCAGATGAGCCTATTCATCAAGTAAATGTTTATACAAAAGATGCTGAAGGTAGAGTCAATGCTATTCCAATGGTTAATACATCTGGAGAACGCTTATGGCGTATTGGTAAAGGCGATTCAGCGGTGAAAAACGAGCTTACTGATATCATTACAGCAGAAGAATATAAACAAGGCGGTATTCGTTTTACTGAAGCATATCAACAAGAAGTAGCTAAGGGTATATACCCAGCACTAACGGCGGCTTTATTAGTAGTGGCAGATTACTTCTATTACAACGACTTAGAGATACAAAAATCTGATGAGTATGTAGTACCAGGCGCTGAAAAAGAGTCAGTATTAAAACATACACCAGTAAGTGATTCTCTTGAAGTATATTACGAGTTAAACGGAAAACGTATCACATTAAAGCCAAATGATCATTTTACTGTTATTTATCCAGATGGAAAAGAAAGAATAAAAGTAATGATTAAAGCTGGTGTTGCTCCTGTGGGTGCTAAATTGTTTGCACATTATAAAACAGGTGAAGGTGCTACCCAAGGTGCAAAAATTAGTATTTTAGGTAAACACGGTGGTAAAGTGTACGGTGGTATTCAGGATATTCGTGATTTTGAAAGCCTTTATGGTGTTAAATACACTGTTGAATATGAAGTAAATGAAAATGGTACACTTGATATGGACAATCGTGTAGTGCGCTTTATCAAACCTTCAGATAAAAAATTAACATCAAATGATACTGAAATCCGCTTTAGAACAAAAGAAATGCGTGGTATTCGCACAATTCGTGAGTTTGCGAATTATATTAATAGCTTGCCACAAAATAACATTGTTCGATTGGAAGTTCCTGTGAACACTGGTGATGTAGCGATAACGGGTTTAATGGTTACGGATTACAATGTAAGTCCAATTGATGGACGTTATGATTATCGTCCAATTAACTTAGGTGAAAAATATAACGAAGATGAAGGGAAATATTCGTTATATGTAGATGATAATAAAGCCGAAAATGATGCAGGACGTTTCCAGTGGTTAGGTGGAGATGGTTTTTATGATACTACTAATTTAATGGCTATGAAAGAATTATATGATTCTCTAGGCGGAAAATATGAGTTGGTTCCAGCTACTTTAGATGAATATGATCTAGTAGAACAAGGAATATATAGTAAATTAGAAAACTATTCGGTTGATCTTATTTGGCTATGTGATGCATTTGCTAACACTACAATTGGTGCTATTGCTGATGATGGTTCAACTTATATAGATAATAATCGAAACTTTGCTACTCAATTAGCACAACATTGTGCAATGGTTAGTGCAAAAACATACGAAACAATTGGTGTAATTGGTGTAGCGCCGGCCCCTGAAATGGGATTGCGTGAGGTCCAGCAATACATTGACTTATTAACTAAGGGAATTGGGGTTGACGAAGAATCAGCTCAATACTGGTATTCTCGTGGTATTAATCCTAATTATTTAAATGCTCATTATATGTATAATCTTGCAACAAATGAGCGTATTTTCAATGACGAAGGTGAACCAATTGATATAGGACGTTATGCTAACGTTGTATTCGGTCCTGAAACAGGATTAGCGCATGAAAAGCTTGGCACATATATTGCGAGTGGCGCAGGTATTTACGCCGCTCTAATTTCTCAATTGCGTCCTGAGGTGTCTACAACAAATAAACCAATTGCAGTTTCTGGTTTACGTTACAATTTATCTGAAGCACAGCATAATCAATTGGCTGGTGGACATTACGTTACATTTGAGAATAAAGTGAGCATAAATGGCAACCGTTCTGTCGTTGTAAAAGATGGTGTAACAGCAGCGGGACCAATGAGTGATTATCAACGCTTATCTACAGTACGTATTACACACGCTACAGTGCAAGTAATTCGCAAATTAGCGGATAAATTTATTGGTTTACCAAATGGTGTAGCTCAGCGTAATAGTTTGGCAACAGAAATTCAGGCTGGTTTAGATAAATTAAAAGATTTTGGTGTTTTAACTAACTTTAAATTTTCTATCTTTACTTCAGCTAAAGATCGTGTGTTAGGTAACGCATATATTCAACTTGAATTAGTACCGGCATATGAAACTCGTAAAATCTATACAAGTGTAGCACTACGTGCAAGCTTATAATAAATAATGTGCAAAGAGTGAGTAACTCTTTGCACATATACTAAATAAATTTCACAAGGGGTGAAATACTCATGGCTTTTAATACAGAAGAATATACTCGCACCTTTTCTACGTTCTCAGGTGCTGATATTGCGGCGACATTTAACGGCCGTATAATTGGAGAACTACAAGCAATTTCTTATTCTGTTTCACGTGAAGTTGCTCCAGTCTATACAATGGGCAGCCCAGATGCTCGTTCTTTCTCTCGTGGTAAACGTGGCATTCAAGGATCCTTAGTATTTGTTCAATTTGATCGAGATGCATTACTTGAGGAAATGAAAAAAGAATATAAAGGTGCACCGACTCCAATGCGTTTCCAACAATACATTGCAAACGGAAATGGACAAGGCGCTCGCTCTGGACGAATGGGGATTGAAGATGAGATATTAAGTGGTTTGAAATCAGTTTCTCCAAATGGTGCTAATACATATGGTATTAATACTTGGGATGAACAAATGACTCGTCTAGGATATGCTCGTACAGACGGCGCACAAAATGGTGGATTTAATACCGATAATTTAACCGATTTCTTTGTTCCTGAATATGCCGATCAATTAATGCCGTTCAATGTGACTATTTCAATGGCCAATGAATACGGGCAACGTGCTGGTATGGAGATTTACGGCATTCAGTTATTAAACGAAACATCTGGTTTTTCTGTTGACGATGTAATTACCTCTAAGGCTTATACATTTGTTGCTCGTAAAATTAAAGGTGTACAAGCAAAAGATAATCTACGTCAAGAAGGTGGCGCTTCTGGTAACGTTGCTTCTGGTGATATTCTAGCAACTGGATTTTAATACACAATAGGACAGCATAATTGCTGTCCTATTTTAGAATAAAAGGAGGCATACATGGAATCTATTAATTTACTAATTAAAAATTTAATTCCGTATATTAGAAACCCTAAAGTCATGTCAACTTCTCCTAATGGGGCATACGATTTAATTCAGTGGATGGGTAATACAGGTACTCAATTTAAAGATCCTATTTTATTTGTTAGGATAGCAGTTTCAGAAATTAATCAAAGGTTAGATTCAGAGAGTGCACTAATGGTTTTGAGGAACTTTATCTCACTTGCCATGAAAATATTAAAAGGAAATGAGCAAGATGTTGTAATACGGCTTATTGAATCCACTATTCAAGATATAAGAAGATATCAAGTGAGAATAAAAGAGCTAGACGAAAATTCTCAAAGGAAAAAGAAAGAAACATTAACTGTACCTTATAAAAAAGGGCCAGATGCATATCATAAGAATTTTAATTCTTACACTGGCTCTGATATGGTGTGTAGTATTAATGTTCCAGGAAAAGGACCTGTTATTTTTGGTGAATTATCCAGCTTATCTTACTCGGTGTATAGAGAAAAATATCCTGTTAGGGCATTAGGGCGTGTAAGTATGAAAGGTTTTACCAGAGGAATGCGGACTGTAACTGGAGTACTAGGCTTTACTGTATTTGATGAAAGTATTGTATATAGATGCATGAGGGAGATAAAAGAGGCTGGCTATAGAATGTTGATGGATGAAATGCCGTTATTTGATATTACAACATCAATGGCGAACGAATTTAGTGCTCAATCTTCCTTAAGTATATATGGTGTAAGTACTTATACTGAAGGCATGGTTTTAAGTGTTGATGATATTTTTACACAAAATGTGTATGAATTTTATGCTTTAGATATTGATCCAATACAGCGTACAAATCTGTCTGGTTCAGTGAAATTGCAATCTTTATAGGAGTTGTTAAAAATGGTAACAAATAAAGGATATTTTGGGAAAAGACAATCACTACAAAGTACATTAACACCCCGACAAGATATGTATGCCCGTAATGATACAAGAGTAGAGTATCAAATATTTAACTCTGAATACTTCTCAAATGCAGATGTGAAATTATACTTTGGGGATATATGGGTCGATGAAATTACAAGTATTTCCTTTCAATTATCTGAAGAAGTTTTACCTATATATGGATATAATTCTTATACAATGGATGCAGTAGCACGCGGAAAGAGATTAATACAGGGAGCTTTTTCAATAAACTTTACATCTGTTGGCTACTTGCAACAAGTTGTGCAGAATGCAAATGCTATTTTCCATGCCGTTTCTATTGGGGAAAAAGAAGGGAAAATAAAACCACAGTATTATCAAAATCTAAAGTTAGATCAGATTTTAAAACGATTAGGTAAAAGTTCTTTTGATCAAATTGCTGATGAATATGAAAATGCTATATGGGGTGCTCAGAAGGATAATGGTCATTATATGAGTTATGATGATGCTCCTTATTTTTATAATTCACAATTCGGGTTCGATATAAGAGTTCAATATGGAGCGATATCAGAATCAAGCGGATACATAAGTAATCAATTGTATGAGTCTAATAGATTTAGTAAGCCTAATTTAACAATAGATGTGATTAATGGAGTTCAACTCGCAGGGGTATCAAAATCCATTTCAACAGCTGATCAAGGATCCCCTATACAAGAACAATATTCATTTATTGCTAGAGATTTAAATGGAAGATCTTTAGCAAGTTTTTCACAAGGAAATAATAATGAACATAAGGAGCAATCCGTAGAAACGATTTATCGCTCAATACAATTTGGACAAATTGAATAAAAACAGCTTTTTTTACTTGAATAAAGATATTATAATTGTTGTGTAATGCATTACAATTCAGGAGGGGTAAAGATGAAAATTACTAAAAAAGAGAATAAACTTAAAAAAGATAATAATAACCAATTAGATATGGTAGGTGCGACGAACGTAGTAGATGATGAAAGTTCAATAAATAAAGATTATGTAGGAGAAAAGTTAGTTTTTACTGGTGTAGATGGGATAGAGTATTCTGAAAATGAATGGAATGCCCCCGTAATAAAAAACGGTCCTACACGTTGTGAAGTAGAAGAATGGAAAGAACGATATGGTGGTATTTACTTTACGCCCTTTGAGGGAGAAACATTTATATGGAGAACATTAAAACGACCTGAATATCGAGAAATAATTAGAGATCAAGCATTAACAGCTTTAGATCGTGAAGAGATGTTGACAGAAAAGTGTGTACTATTCCCAAGAAATTTTACAATTGAAAAGATGTTAAAGAGCAAAGCTGGTATTCCAAGTATATTGTCTGAAATGATCATGGATAAATCTGGTTTTGTTGCACAAAGTGAACCAATAAAGCTTTAAGTTATAGCAGGACGATATGTTCTGCTATCTTTGTTATAAGAGGGTGAAAACTTAACATGGATGAAGAATTAAAAGTAAATGATCTTATTGAATGGAAACAACAATTTGGTGATATCTATCAGTTAGATATTTTGGAACAGACGTATATCTTTCGGGCGCTAGGAAGAGAAGAGTATAAAGAGATTATTCTAATGGATTTGGATTTAGGAGAATTCCAAGAAATCATTTGCTCACAAGTAGTTATATATCCGTATGAGTATGATTATTCTACTGGAGTTGCTGGGATTGCTGAGATATTATCAGACATAATATTAGAGGTATCAGGATTACACTTAAATCAAGCAAAAGAATTATTAGATGAATATAGAGAAGAGATGCTAAATTATGATTATCAAGTAGATTGTATGATTCATGAGGCCTTTCCAGAATATCCAATAGAAACAATTGCAGCATGGCCAGTGAGGAAAACAATGTATTATTTATCTAGGGCGGAGTGGATATTACAAAATCTAAAAGGAGTTATACTAGAGTCTGTAAATGAAACAATAGCAAGAGAGATGCAGCGACATAATCAACCAATTGATGAGGAAATGTTACAACAAGAAATCCATAAACAAGAGCAAGTCATTTTTCAACAAAAAAACAATCAAAATGATGAAAAGATATTATTTGAAGATGATATGAGTAGTGAGGAAGGGGTATTGGCTATGCTAGCCCAATCAGGAACAAAGGTAACAACGCCAACAACTGATTTTGAAGAATTACATCCTGAGTTAGGGTGGTTTAAGCATCAAGATGAATTAAAAGGAGAGTTTGATTAATGTTTGAGATTCTTGAAAGAGGAGAGCTTGATACTCATGCAAGAATTACGTTTTGAAGACTATAGGAACAAACAAAGAGAGACAGAGCGATTCTATAGAAGTCCTGAGGAAAGACAAGAGACAAAATTTATTAGAAATTTTGGAATGAGAATTATAGGGACAGCAAATGCGTTCACTGTAAGAGATGGAACAGATGTATTTGGTAAAAACATTCAGTTTCTTAATACAAAAGGGAAAATAATCCATTATCCTGTAGGAAAAAATTCAAATAATCAAAGTCCATTAATTGTAAGAAAAAAAGATGAAATAGCTATCAACAGGATGCGAGGAATACAGGGGAACGAAGATAGTATTCAAGTAATGGATGAACATCATCAATTAGCGAAACAAGAAAGACCAGAACAAATAGAAACCTTAAAAGTATTTTCTAAAAATAAAGAGAGAGTTCATAAGGGGATTTTTGGTGATAGGATAAAAGAGCTAAAATCATTAGAATATTACATGAAAAAATATGGTATTCCTGAATGGGCTTGGGAAGGTCAACGTCCAGGGTATGATTTAAATAATGTAAAAGTAAATAAAGTAGAAGGGGCTAAAGGCAATTTTAAGTTTAGAGAAAGTAATAACGAATTATTTCGTTGGGCCCCAGGTTTACATGAAGATAAAGAGGACTTAAATATTATTTCTAAAGAGGAAAATTCTAGTTTTGAGGGATTTAATATTCTAAAAAAAAATCTTATAAATAATTTACAAGAGACAGGATTAAGAAATATACAAGTTAAAGTTACACCCTCACATGGCACTGAAACATATGTAAACTTCTCTTATCATGAAGATCGAAGAGAAGAAATAGAAAATCACTTGAAGAAATATGCAAATCGTTATGTATAAAAGGATGTGGGTTCCATGGATATTAATCAATTTAAAGCGAGCTTACCCATAGATCTAAGGGTAAGTGTTGTTCTTGCAAAACAGAATGATTTTAAAGCTGACGATACTAGTAATGCATTATACTCGACTCATAGTATTGATAAAGAATATGAAAATAAAATACTAAACTATATTACCAAATTAAATCTTGATAAGGCTTCAAGGAGAGAAGAAATAGAAGAGTTAATTTGCAAGAAAGAATCCCTATTTCACACAGGAAAAAAGGTAATGCAAGTTAATCCTTTTAAACCTACATATGTAGAACAAAAGAGATTGGAACAATTTCAAAACTTTGTAGGAACAGCTAATTATTATGTATTTAATTTTGAAATACATGGTGATAGTCAAGAACGTATAAAACCTTATGGTTTATCTGAAATTTCCTTAAATGAATATGATAAAAGTGGAAAACTATTAAAAGGAACAGGATTTAATGGGGTTATTCATCAGAATAAGGATGTAATAGAGTATTTGCAAAATAAGATAATTGGAATTAAGCATGATAAAAATATATATAACTCTTACAATGAATGGGAAAAACGCTCATTAGTGAATTTAATGCGCTACTCGTCTTATAAAACAGGGGAGGATACTCCATTTTCATATACAGGGGGAGTAATTAAGCATCATTCTATTATCAAGTCTGTATTCGATTTTAATGACCAAATTGATAATGCAAAAATTGTTAAGCATATGAATCGATATATCCCATATATGGAGAGTGGACTAAACAATTTGACTAAATTAGGTCACTCACCTAAAGAAGCAATGCAAGCCGTTATAAAAATAATGAATGCTAATAAAGAAAAATATTTTGTAAGTTACAATGGAAATAAATTTGATATGCAAGTTATGGATGCATTCGCTCAAAATTTAAATTTAAAGATTCCAAAAGGTGTTAAGTATTTAGATTATTTGAATGTAATTCGTACAGCTTATACGGATTCTAATGATTTAAAGAAAAAAATGAATCCGAAATATAATTCCCCATTAAATCCATATGATAAAGATAACTTAGTAGCTTATCAACATGTGTTAGGGAGTGATATACAAGATACTATACAGAATGCTACAGACTATACTGCAAAGTTAATTGCGAAATCAAGAAAACATATTTTAAATAAATTAGAATCAACTTATTCTCCAAGAGCACAACGTTTTAAGGTTCATAAAACAAAGATGAAATGGGAAGATAAAAAATTAAATAATGGTCAAATTTTATTTGCTTTAGGGGATGTACAAGTTTACCAAGACGATAATGACTCGTTTAAAGTAGGATTTGACGACGAAGGTCACATTATTAATAAATCTACCAGTGTCACTGAAACGATAATTAATGCAAAGACTTTGTATCAGTTTGCTGGTGTTCACGATATGAGTGATGGAGACGAGAAAAAATTAGCTTTTCGTTTCTTTAACCCGAAAAAGAATGAAGTGTCTTATGTAGTTAGAAAAGGAAAAAATGCTTTTTCGGAACTAAAAGATTTTATTTTTAATCGATTTTATGATGGGGAGAATATTAATCCGCAAAAAAAAATTGAAATTAAACATCAAAGTATGTCTAATCATGCCTATAAAAATTATAATAGCTTTTTTAGTTTAGATGGAACGGAAGAAAGTTTAAAAATTAGTAATGGTGAAATAGTAGAAAAGAGAACAAAGGGTTTTTTAGGTTTAAAGCGAATGCTTGAAAATATCAAGGTTATGCAAGAGTATTTAGAAGGTGCCGGGAAAAGTCGTGCCGAAAAAATTAAAGAACTAATTAGAAATGGATATAGCAGAAAGCGTGCTAAAAAGGAAGTAGCCAGAATAAGTACGGCTACTAATATTATCAAAAAAATGGACTTTTATAGTTTATGGGATGATCATAAAAAGCAATATACCTTTAATGAATCTGAAAAGAATGCGTTCTTTAAAATGTATAAGAGATTGATAGATGAAAAACCATATTTACTTGAAACAGTACAAAAAATTGAAGAGACATTTCATTTAGATACTCAACGAACAGCAAAAAAATTGAATTTGGCAGATAGAAAAAAAGCACTAGAATCTATAAATCAAAAAAGAAATATTGCTTTAAAGAAATATTGGCATTTACTTTCTGATAGAGCAGGAGTACCTAAGGCAGCTGACGTTGGAGTAAATGAACATCATTTTATTAAATTTGAGACTGAAGACTCTGCACGTAATAGCATCTATGATTATGTTCAAAGAGGCGTAAGAGATGGGAAGGATAGACAATCGTTAATCAAAGAGCGGCTAATGAATTTAGCGAAAAACTTAGAATCTCAAGGTAGGATAGATAAAAAACAAAGTAATAATTATACAAAACTAATTATGGATTCTGAATCCCCGAGGACAACAAGTGAAATTGCAATAGATATAAGTAAACTTAATTATGATAAAAACACAAAAGAAGGAATAATTCCTTCTATAAATGAAAATACAAAGAAACGTAGTCTGTTAGAAAATAAAGAAATCATTAAGCAAGCAATCCAAGCTACTGAAAAAATTTTTTTATCATTTCATGAGAACTCTATGTCGGAAAAGACAATAGAGTTAAGTAAACATTTAACGAAACACTTAGACATATTTGATAGAGAAAGATTTTCTCGGCTGGGCCTTAATAATTCTCAATATTTAGATAAGGCCGTTTCTGGTGAGAAAAAGCATGATTTTACAAAAAACATTACTTTTACTATGAATCCAAATAAAGCTATGAAATTATTTGTTTATGATAATCCAAATAATAAAAATGTACAAAAACAATTGCATTATGGAGTACAATCAAATAATGCAGTAGAATTTATAATGCCGTTAATCAATAATAAGGTTCATCAAATAGATGGTTTTAATTTAAACATGCATAGTGATACAGGACTAAATTTAAATAGGGCTAAAAAAGCAGTGCAGGAATATACAGGGGAAACGGCTCATGTTATGAATGCGGCTAATAATGGCAACTATGAAGAAGCCAATAAAAGAGCTAAGCAAATATTTGAAAATGAGACAGAAAATATATCAAGTATTTCAAGAAGGATGAAACTTGGCGTCAGTAGTATGCTTAATGATATTAAGACGGTTAAAAAACATGAAATGTTTGAAAGTAAAGAAGGTAATAATCTATCAAAAGAATTTGAGTATATCAACCAAGATAGCTCCATTTACTATTTAAAGTCTCCACGTTTATATGAGGAGAAAGAAATAGTAAATAACAATTTTTCAAATGAGAAAGGGATTAATAAGGGTTTCAATAAGAAGCGTATTAAAACAGCAACAAGTTCTAAAGGTGTTACGGAAATCGTCAATCTAGATGCATTAGATAAAGTATTATTTGGATTTGAGGGAAATAACCAGCCAATACATGATTTATATGATGGCTTTAATTTGAAAGGTGAAGGCATAGGATTTTTAAAAGGAAAGACATTTGAACATAATCATTCAGAAATATTAAAAAGGAATTTTCATGAGTTCCGAAATATAATGCCTACTTTAGACCACCTATTCTATAAGAAAATATTAGTTACTGGGTTCAGTTCCCTACTAGAGCAATATAAAGATAAGCATGTATACTCAGGTACAATGTTAAGTCAAGATAAGGTAGAGAGTTTAACTGAGAGATATGAATACCATGAATTGGAGAATCAGCATAGATGTGGGTCAGAGTTTTCCATGGTTAGAAGAAATGATGGTATAGAACAGAAAGATAAAGCTATATTTAATCGTAATGAGAAAAATAACGTTAAAGAGATTAATCAGTTATTTACCCCATTGACCAATTTAGATGTTCCTGATGGAGATATTCAATTGAGAAAGTTTCCAAAGCATGTTTTAAGTATATATCCAAAAATAGACGATATTATATCAACACCAACACCTATAGAGGAAGAAAATCAACTTTATGGTCAATTACAATTACAAGGTTTTGTAAGTAGACGAGATCATCATGGCATTAAAGGGTTAATGCATTCAAAATATATGTTATCTGATGATGTTTATAAAGTTAATATGAACATATTTAAATCGAGTTTATCTAATTTGATGGATTTTAATACTCTGTTGAAATTGCAAGATATATATAAAGAAAAGAAAGATACTGTCATTTCAAGAAATATGTCTGAAAATATGGGATGGGGGTCCAAATTAGAGGGTAGTAAGCACAGGTATAATACAAATGTACATTATCATCATACCTTACATAACGGAATGCCATTTACAAAGATAATTATAAATGATGATGTGAACACAAGTGAAGTTTATAGAACTTTCTTGTCACCTATTCTTTCAGATACCGACTCCAAGAGCTATTATTCTTACATTAGTGGTTCGTTAGGTGAAAGTGAATATAGTAGGTCAAGTTTACAGAATGTGGTTGAAGATAATATGAAACATACTGGAAAAACTTTTGTAGATATCTCTAGAAAGATAGTCTCAAAGGCGGGTCAGATGACAAGAGACTCAGCAATTAACTTAAACGCATTTATAAATCGGGAATTTAGTAATATTCAGCAAATAAATGAAACAATGAAAGAATTTGGACATGGTCTAAAGCGAGAATTAATTGATGCGAAACGTGGGGCAAGGTCAACGGGACTTGAGATGATTAATGCAGCCTATAACCATGAGTTTAATTTAGAAAAATTAAATGAGCGCGAATATCTTAATGGGAAAGTTACACGGTTTAATAAAACCTCAGGAGAGTTTTCTAATTTTAGGCACAGGATGTTTGATAAGCATCAAAATATAGAGGTATCAAAAGGAAGTCTAGCAGGAATAAAAAGTGTTTCAGAATTGGCCCAAACATTAATGCAACAAAAAGGGGGAAATACGAGAAACCTTATTAATAAAATAAGAAATAAAGTTATTGATAAAGGGACAGGTATTGTATTACAAGCCTCTGAGAAAGCTAATGATTTATTAGATACAGTAAGAAATATGAATCAGGAAAAAACAATGAGAATGGGTGATGCACTTGCCCTAGGTGGAATAACATCGTACAATATTATTAGTGATAAAAAACCTGTAATGCATTACAATGATTCGAGTCGTGGAGATTATGAATCAAGAAAGCAAGACCATGTACCATCGATAGAAATGCCAAATGAAAGTTATGTAAATCAAAATGCTTCCATCAGTATTCAAGCAACAGGAAGTAACATGGATAAAAAACAATTTTCTAATATAGTTGAACAAAGTATGAGGGAAATAGGCATGAGTGCAGGACCAACTAGAATTACAGTGAATCATAATGACAACACAAAACAATTAAATCGTATTTGGTATAGAGATAAAGTACGACAAAATATGTAGGGGGAATGATTATGCCAGTTACTCAGAGAACTCCTTATGGGAGCTTGCTTGAACATCATTTACGCATAGGAGATACAGCGTTTTTTGTACCACCTACCGCGATTAGTATACACCGTCAAATGAAAAATGAACGTGTAAAAATTCTGCGTGCTAGAAATAGTTTACCTAAAGAATCGGGGCACTTTGACAGGGTGATTGAAATCACCCTGTTTTTCCCTGATAAAGATCATATGAATGAAGAACTTAGACCTTTATTATCTCAAGTAAAAAAATGTCCGTTTTTACCAATAGAAAATACATATTTAAATGATATTCATAAGATTGATGCGGTTACTGTTTCTGGAATAACGGTTCAAACAACACCGGGATTTCCACAAACTTTACAAGCTCAAATACAATTATATTCATTTGAGCCTTATTCATATATTTCAGATGATGAGGATAGAACATATGATGAGATGTTTGATTGGCCACTGTTTAGATGGCATTATCAAAGAAATTTAAATCCTCAAAATGCGAAATCTTTTCGTTCTTATTATGAACCTTTATATAAAGAATTAGATAATGATTTTAAATTTAGAATAGCCGCTGAAGATGATTTAGTTAAGATGAACAAATGGAATAATGAGAAGAAAAAACTGATTAAGAGTTATATTGAAGAGAAGCAAGAAGATTATCTGGATACAGGAAAACTAGAGAAACAATTCAATAAAGATATTGATGCATTTTATGAAAAGGCAATGTTTGAACATGACGTAGGTTACGAAGAGTGGGATTTACCTAACTTAACATTAACTGATTTGTCTATAGGATTTGAAAACACCATTACTTCTGTTCAACTACAACATGATGAATCTCCTACGCATCAGTATATGGGATCTCAGGATACAGTAATCACGGGAAAGTTTACTACTCATGATATGGAGTCTATTGCAAGCTTAGAAGGGCTAATGAGAAGAACTTCTTATTTAATTCGTACCTATCATAAAGAGATGGCGAATGGATTTCTAGATTTTGATAATCAGCTTGCAAGATTATTTGGAGTAAAAAATGTAACTATTGAAGATATGCAAACAAATACTGTGCCAGGAATGCCAGGGATGTTTGAAGTCACTTTAACAATGATTGCATACAATCGAGCAGAAAAAAAGATGAATGAGGTTAAATGGTTATCAGAGACTGCTAAATGGGATATTGATAAATTTGAGAATCAAGGAGTCTTGAGTCTTTTAACAAGCTTAAATCCAGCTACAATGTTTGAAGACGGAATAGGTGATAATCCATTAAATAGATGGGCTCAATTTTTTGCGGATAGACCGGCAGCGAAAGAAGCATGGGTGGGATTAAGATCATTCTTAGGAGGTTCTAATGTTCAAGCGGATGCAAAAAAACAAGCCATTTATGAGGAATCCATACAAAAGTTCTTTGCAGCGGCTGAAGTATATCCTGACTTAGAACTCCCTACTTATGGCGAAGTTGAGGAAGCTGGTTTTAAAGTAGAAAACTATAATAATGGTGTATTTGTAGATCCTGACTTTTTTATTAGGTACAAAAAAGGGACGTTATTCTTTGAGGATTTGGTTAATGTAGCACAACAAAATTATCAAACAGTATTGAGGGATGGTAAAGGCGGAGAAGCAAATATCAACGGTGGTAATATTGAGAATATAAATGATATTACATCTGAAGAATTAAAGAATAGTAGAAAAGACTATGAGGATGCAGTAGGTAAAAATAAAGTTAGTTATAGTGCTATCCCAGAAGAGCTTATTGATAAAAATAACCTTTCTGTGGCTCAAGCAGAAGCTCTTATTAGAGAAAAATCACAACAGTTTCATATTAATCAAAACTTTACAGTTGCATTTGCTAAGGCTCTAGATTCTGAATTAAAACAATTCTATGATGTAGGAACAAATACAAGGCAGGATAAAGTAGTAAATAGTAAAACAAGTTCTCCTACTATGATGAATAAAAACTTTAAATACTATGTAAATAACGATGGATCTATAGATGGAGAATACATTGGGATAATGAAAGTCAGAAAAATGTATGGTTCTAATGTAAATTTACTTGGTAAAAATATTGAATATAATGTTGAACAAGGTGTACGTAAGATGTCTCAATATTACACGGAACTAAACCAAATGCTTGCTAAATCAAATACGAGTGATAAAAAAATGTATCACGAAGAAAATGTATATGCTTGTTTTGGATTGAATACCAATAATGGTTGGGAGCAACAAAAGGTACGCTTTGCTGGGGTGGTTATGCTATATCTTGGTTATGATCGAGAATATGTAGATTTATTAAAAGATAATAAACAACCACCTAGAGAAGTTATCGACATTATTAATAAAGTGTTGAATTCATCTTCTTATAATCCAGAATGGTCTGATCAAACCATCAAAGAAAAAACAAAAGATTTACCTGTGAAAGATTTTAAAACCACAGGTCCAAACGGAAAAAAACAAGAACAAAACATGAAAGAAAGTGATTTCAAAGACGATAACCGAATACATACAGGTATGTTACATGACATGGTGAAATATGATATGCGTGGAAGATTAGTCAGAGCATTCCCTACATTTTTTCTGACATTTATTGATGAAGGAAAATATATGGGGACTGTTAAAATGTCCGATCAATTCTTTAATTATCAAGCTGTTATGGATATTACTTATACTAATAGCAGAAAAGAAGCTTCTAGTACATTGGCGATAGAGATGTGTAATATCTATGGAACATTGGATGACGCTGAAAAAGGTATGGATTTAACAAATACAAGTTGGTGTGAAGTCTTTAAAATGCTAACAATGCCTGGTGCGGTGGCTAAAGAAGCAGAGCGTTCACGACATAGGAACGCAAACTATTATAAGAGTATTATGCTGCGTACTGGCACACGTATTCATTTCAGAATGGGATATGGTTCAAACCCTATGAGTATGCCAACAATCATGAATGGAACAATAACATCTATTCAAAATAATGGGATTTCTCTTACAGTGATTGCGCAGGACGATGGAATTGAACTAACAAATAAAATTAGAGCAGATGTGAATGAAACTACAGAGGGTGGATTTTTATTTTCTAAGCAAGAACCAACAGAAATTGTAGATGAATTATTGACTGATTCAAGAGGCTTTTTTTCTAATCTTTGGGCTGGCTTATCTAATGATGAATTCCAAGAACATAGTTTAGGCATAATGCATTTTGGACATCAGCAAGCTCCACAAGGATGGGGTGAGCTTGGAGGATTCTTTGGAGGAGCAGCATTAGGGGCATCTGGAGGATTTCTAATTGGTGGACCAATGGGAGCAGCTATTGGCGGTGTTGCTGGAGGATTTATTGGTGGAGTAACATTTGGTAAGGATAGCCGAACTGTTGGAGAAATTAATATGAATATCTACCAAACCACGGGGCTAACAAACGAAGAGCATGATGGCTGGTGGAATAAAATTAAGGATGCATTTGGTATTGGGCAAGCAGATGAACCTGGTATTAATATTGGATTATTTGATAAGACCGTCTGGGATGTATTAAATATATGTGCGGCTGTTGGTGATGATCACATAGTTGCGGTTCATCCCTTTGGTTTTAGGAATACTATATTTTCTGGAAAGCCATATTTTCCGTTGCATTATGATTATGTTGTGGATGGTGAAGAAGTTAAAGGTACTGCTTTGAAGCCATTTAGACAATTCCATGTTTACGATAGTGCAACAAGTATTATTGATAATTCAATAGAGACTACTGAAGATAACATGTATACAGTAGCTGTTGGTTTATACATGAATGAAGGGGAGATGGATACAACCTCCCCAGTGTTTGTTGACACAAATATTTGGCCTGAAAAACAAAGAGTTGTAAACATTGATACGACAATGAATGCGCAAGGGGTTCGCATGATACAAAATATCCCTCTGATTGGTGGCTTACTAAATAAATTGCCTAAGTGGTATTACGATGAAGGAGTTGCTGTAAAAATAACAGCAGCAGGTTTAAGGGATTATGTAAAAGATATGTATGATGGCTATTTAACGGTTATGGGAGATCCATCTGTAAAGCCATTTGATCAAATGTGGATTAATGATGAGCATAATTCTATTTCAGGTCCTGCAGAGGTAAAGGAAGTAACACAAATTATGAATCATGAACAAGGGTATGTTACTTTAATCAAACCGGATGTTGTAGTTGTTAATACAGACCGCCGTGCCATGACGTTACTTGCAAGTGTCCAAGCATTAGCAGGTAGCGCATTAATTACCCATACGTTACGTAAAAAATTAAGAACTTCTAAATACGCAGGACATTTACCAATTATGAATGCTTTATGGTCTTCTACAAAAAATCGATTCGACAAGATGAAAGAGCGATTTGATACGAGCAAGCTAGGTCAAAAGTTTCAGGATAAGGTAACTGGTGGTAAGGCACCAAATGGCAAAGAGATAGCTGCCGCTGATGAATTGAGAAAAGGTGGTATATCTTCCAAAGATATTGCGAGATGGTCCAAGAATGGATTACTTGAACAACTTGCTAAGCTAACAGGAGAAGAAGGCACAAACAACTTAAAGAATATATTCCAGAATTCTAGAGAGTTTGGCTATAACAGTTTTAAAAATGTAAAGATGAAAGCTAAAGGAAGTGCTCTAATTGCAAAAGGTTCTAAATCCATAGGTAAGGTATTAAAAGGTGGGCGTGGTGTTGTAACGTCTCTTTGGACAGGTGCGCACATAACGGCAGGGCCAATTGGTTGGCTAGGACTAGCCATAGAAGCTTTAGGAGTTCATATCCTTACATCAACAATTGGAGAATTTATTGAACGATGGTTATTTATGAGACAGGCATGTTTAATATCTCCATTACAAAAAAGCGGATTTGAATATACAGCAGGTATAAATGGACATAAGGGTTCTGTCATAGGGGATGCACCTGATTTTGTGCAAAAAATTATAACAAATGATGTTTCTGCATTCCTTCTAGGATTTATTGGTGTGGATGCTTGGCAATTTAGAAATGATAATCTTCAAGAGCAAATGGGGATAAAGTCGGATACACCTACAGAACAACCTATTGATCTAACTAAATTAGCGAGTAACTTTTATAATACATTTAAAAAACAAGTATCGACTTCAGAAAAACTGTTTGAACTTTATGATAAAGATCGCAAAGCAGCTTTAGAACAAATTAATAAGAGATTAGAATTGTTAGGAAAAAGGGATACAAAAGCAACATATGAAAAAGAAGAAACATCTTGGGAAGAATGGAAGAATAAAATTAAAAACAAAATAACCGGTTGGTTTAAAGATCTGTGGGATAAAGTTACATCCTTCTTTGGAAGCAAAGATGATGGTACTTGTGTTCCTGAGGGTGATGTACCGACAGATGGTAAAGCGAAAGGTCTTTCAAAATACTTTGATGTAATTGGTCCTAAGATTGAAGCTGAAGCAAAAGCACAAGGAATCGGATCATATGCAGAGATATTAAAATCTTTAACTATGCAGGAGTCAGGCGGTAATTATCACAAACTCCCTGATGTGATGCAATCCTCAGAATCGATGGGAAAACCAATTGGGTATATTAAAGATGTAGATGCTAGTATTAAGCAAGGTGTAACGCACTTCAAGAACCAACTTGCAAGAGCAAAAGGTGATATCAAACTAGTATTGCAATCCTATAACTTCGGCGGTGGATTTATTGATTACTGTATGAACAGAGGTGGAAAATACACATATGAATTAGCCTATAGTTTTTCAGAATCTATGGTTAAAAAAGTAGGTAGAATTTCAAGGATTCCACCAGGATACGGTGATTCTAAATATGTAGAACGAGTTTTACGTTACTATGATGGTAATTTGCCTGCTGGTGCATGTAAAGGTGGCGGAGCAGTTGGCGAAGGTTCTGGTGGTGCAAGTTCATGTCCAATTGCAACAGGGAGAGAAGGGAAAAGTAAATATCACTTAGGAAGTGGTGGCGCTCCAGATATCATTGATTTACATAATTTATCTGGACGTAATTTTGGTTTAACAATTGTAGGAGGTGGCGGTACAAGTAAAGTTCGAAAAGCAACAGGTGAGTTGCTCATAGAAGTTGCTAAATTATACAAGGCTGCCACAGGAGATAGTTTTAATATTACGAGTGGATGGCGACCAGGTGATAATCAGTGGCACGGTACTGGTTGGGCTGCTGACATTGATACTCCAAATACAATGAGAGTTATTAATGGGAAAATGAGATTCCCAAATGGAACTGATAAAGAAAAGGCTAGAAAGCTTGTAGAGTGTTGTTTGAAAGCTGGCTTTAGAGGTTTAGTGTTTGGTGATTGGGATATTATTCAAGAAATGAATAGTAAATACGGAGACGGTGCAATGCAATATGATCCTAAAGGGCATTGGAATCACTTGCATTGTTCATATCCATTGTGCAGAAAATAAAAGGAGGAGTTGTTTGTGGGTATAGAAGCAAGCCAAGTAAGAAAAGATTTGCAAAATGAAGGAGCAGATAGAGCGTCAGAACGACGCTCTTATGGTCTTATTGGAAAAGTTGTTGATTATCATCCTAATACAGGTACCAAAAAGGCAGGTGGTGTTTGTAGGTGCGGTAGACATAAAGGGGAAAAGATAGAAGTATGGGAGCAACACACAGTTGATGTAGACGTTTTACAAGGAAATAAAATTCAAAAATTATATGCCGTCCCTTGTTTTGTTTATTCACAGGGGGTTATTGATAAAGGGTTTACAAAGAATGACCGAGTATGGATTCAGTTTATTAATGGTGATCCTAGTATGCCAATAGCTACAGCCTATTATAGAGAACCAGACCAAATAGAACTATTTTGGAATAATTTAAGCATACGTGTTGCTGGTTTCTTTGAGGAACTATTACCAGGTGGAGGGTTACTATGAGCTGGAAACAAAAGCTAACGGATCTAGATCTAAGAGTAACAGAAGATATTGATTTTCTCACAGAAACAGCAACTGAAGCGAAAGAGAATGATGTGGGCGTAATTAATTCTATTAGTGGTGCTGGCATATTAGCTAGAGAAAATGGGGATTTAGAAGGATATGCGGATTATGGATTGGGATTTCGTTTTAGTAGAAAGAAGCAGGCGCTTATGGTGTTTGCTCCAAGTGTGCACGTTTTTACACAAAACCTTCAAAAGCATACTGACATGAAAGTAAGTTCGTATATAAAAGATGAACTAAAAGACGTACACGATTTATTGCAGCTAAACAATAAAATTGAAAGCGGGAATTAGAGATGAGGAATTATAATGAATCTGATATTCGTTTTTATGATACTAAGAATGAAATCGAAGGGGATTACATGGTTAATGAATCAGGTGATTTTGCACTTACAGAGCAATATGAATCTGCTAGACAAGACATTACGAATCGCATGCATTCCCAAAAAGGAGAATGGCGATCTCATAAGTGGCTAGGTGCTGATTTAGAATTGCTAGAAGGAGAGCCAAACACTAGAGAAACAGGCTTGAGAGGTGTGGAACAAATTTATCAAACATTAACAGCCGATGGGCGATTTCAGATTGCAGATATAGATGTTAGAGCTGTTCCTACTAGCATAGAAGCAATAGAGTTCTTTGCTATATTAAGTACAGATAAAAAAGGGAAAGTAGTTGTTAAACAGCCACTAGAATTATAGGAGGTTTTCATGATGTTATTAAAACGTAGTGCGCAAGAAATTATAAGAGATGCTTGTGTTTCTATATCTGAGAATACGCCTATTACAAATTTCTCAGCAGGAAGTATTGCCCGTTCTATTACAGAAGCAATTGCTCCTGAAATTGGTTCAGGAGATGATCCTAAAAGAATATCGTTATATGATTTTGCACAAGAAGTATTAAATCAAGGATTTATTAGCAAAGCAACGAATGAGCATTTAGATTTAATTGGTGGACTGTTTAGTTATAAACGAAGAATGCATCAAGTTCGTGGATCTGATGGTATATTAACAGAAAAGTTAATAGATGATGATATGTATCGTGCAGAATTAATACAAATCGTTCCTGCATCAGCTACCGCAAACCATACAGCACTTAGATTAGCTTGCTTAACAGTGAATGGCGTAAGAGATGTAATTGGTAAAGAGTATACTCATGGAACGGGAAGTTTTAGTTTTATTGTGATACCCGAGTATGGATACGAGAAAGAAGAAGTGCTTCATAATGTAGGGGAACAAATATCAAAGATAAAAGCTTTTGGAAGTCGTCCTAATATCATTACACCAATTGAAATCCCAATTGATATAACGGTGCAGTTAGCATTTCATGAATCAACGAGCGCACAGCAAAAGTCATATATATCTTTTGAAACACAAAATAAACTTCAAGAACATTTCGGCAAATTCGAGATGGGACAAGGCTTTATTTACAATGACTTAGTGCAAGAGATTATGAATATTAATGATAAAATAGTTGATTTTGAAATATTAATGCTGCATTTAAATAATGAGGCAGTGCTCTTAACAAATCATAAGCTTTTGGAGGATGAACAAATTATACCTCAAAACATAAAGGTTATTTAGAACGAGATTTAAACGCCTTGATTATATGTTATCACAAAAATAAGTAAAAAAATGAGGAGAAACGATTATGAATAGAAGTTTAACGAAGATACAGAAGTATGATTTAGAAGATAGTTTAATCGAAATTATTGATGACATTATTAAGTTGATGGGTACCTATGATACAGTTTATGGACGCTTTACACATATTAATAGTGATTTGTTTGATACAAATACAAGAGCTGTTGTTGACGACTTGATTCAAGGTTATGAGAATGGTGGTATATTAACAATACAGCGTATTGAGAATATAAAACGAGATTTAGAATCAGCAATCTTGAAAGGCACCACAGAATCTGGGGATTATGATGAAAAATTCGAGTATGATGAGCAATATGGAAACATTATACGTCATACTACAACAGGCGATAAAGAAATGATAGTAGAGTATGCTTACCGAGATTTAGCGGTAGGTGAATTAAGTAAATCAGTTCAAACATTTGCAAATAATAAAGGTCAAAAAGTTACTGTAACAAAAACGTATTCTTATGATACTAAAGGCAATATCACAGGTATTAAAACTAGAACAGAGGTAGACGTAACGGCACCTGCAGATATAAAAGGGTTAGTTGGCAGCTCTCCATCTCAAGGAGTTGTAAATCTGGAGTGGGTGAACCCTACAGATGCTGACTTAGATAAGATTAATGTTTATATCGATAATATTAAGACGCCACTAGATACCACAAAACGTGCATCCATTGTATTGAATGGCATTTCAAATGGAGAACATACATTTACACTTAAAGCAGTAGATACAAGTAAAAATGAATCTGTTGGTACATCTATTACAGTGATTGTACTATAGGAGGGAATAAGATGGAGATTATTTCTTTCAGTAAAGCAAGTAAAGTTTTTCAGGATATTAAGCAGCTCAATGAGATGGTGGTAGGAGAGGGAGCGGAAGGTCGATTTAACTCTGTTGATGAAAGGTTAGATTGGATAGAAGCGCAAGCATCAAACCTACAAGTAAAAGAGGTATATGAAGTAGATTTAAATAAAGGTCAGTTTAATGATGCAGAGTTCAAAGACGGTAGCATTCAACTTCGCCAAATCGGACCACAAGCATTTGTAGGATCAGGAGTATGGGAGTCTGAAGTAGTAGACTTAGGAAGCGGTATGCAAAAAATAACAAACATCGAAATGAAAATTAAATAAGGAAGGGGTAATCATATGTCTTTTTTCTTTGGGTATGTAGATGTAAACAATGATATGTATGTAATTGCTGGTAATTCCTCCAGTGATACTTCGCATACATTTCCACAGAACCAATGGACAAAAGCTGCTTCAAATGTAAAGAGCGCCGTTATTAGTAATGAGGATTATAACAATGCCTGTGATGGATATATTGATATGTATAATAATTTATACATTTGGAGAGCAAGTAAAACGCCAATCCTGATTGATACAAATGTAAAACAGGCGGATTCATCTGAAGAAAGCAAATTAGTCTATGTTAAAAATGACAATACTCTTTGGATAGTAGATACAAGTGGGCCTTATAGAAGACAGATAGCATCAAATGTGGATTATGCTGTATCGGCAAATAATCAAATTGCATATAAATCGTTAGATGGACGAGGGTATTTCTCAACATATACAAGTTGGGGTTCAAGTCCAAATGCAGGATTTGTTGATATAGGAGCCGTGCAAGATGTTGCTGTAGCTGGTTCAAATGGCGGCAGCGGAAGATATATGTATATTGATACTATTGGAACTTTATATGGGAGTACATCACCAACCTCTAATTTTAGTAGAATTTCGTATGGTGTAAAGTCAGTTAGAAAATTAGGAAGTGGATCTATATATCTAACAGTTTCCAATGACTTATACAAGGACACAGAGTTAATTGCAAGAAACGTTATGGACTATTGGGATAACATAACTTACGGCGGAACTATATATGGTATTTTTTATACGACTATTGATAATCCCACTGTATTAAAAGCAGCAAAGTTTAGTGGGGTACCTCCAACTCCACCAACACCAATTAAAAAGCTAGGAAGTTCATATAATGATAACTTAGCTTATATAAGAATAGAAGTGAGTGCTTCTGATGATGGCATTACATTTGGTTCATATGCTTTCTTTGATCCCAGCAATCTTCCGCAAAAAAGATTCTTAAAGTTTCGGGTAATCCTTGATGGTGGTACACAAATGGGGGAAAAAAAGGTGTTTGAGTTTGACCAGGCGAACCCAGAAACCAAATTGGCATTAAATGAATTTGTCTCGTCTATTAATACCAATGTACAGGTGAGTGCTGTTTATAAAATAGATGGCATTAAGAATGATAATTACACAGATGGAGTGTTATTTGAAATACCAGTTGACCGAACAAAGTATAAGTCCATTGCAAAAATAGAAGTAGTATAGGCGATTCATTCTTTGAATGGTCGTCTTTCTTTATGAAAGGAGGAAGTGCTATGTCTAACTTTTTTGGATATGTTGATAACAAAAATGATATGTATGTAATCGCATCAGCAACAAATCGCTTAGGCCACAGTTTTCCAGTAGGTGTATGGACGAAGATTCCAGTAAAAGTGAAATACCCTATTATTACAAATGGATATGATTCATATAATAGTGTCGATGGATATATAGACTTTACAAATAATTTATATTTATGGCGAGATAAGCAAGAACCAGTTCTTGTAGATACAGATGTAAAACAGGCTTACGGCTCTAATAAAGGATATCTGTATTATGTAAAACGTGATAATACATTATGGCGTTGTAATTGTTCTTATACTGCAAGTACTATTTCAAAAACTCAAATTGCAAGTGATGCAAAATATGCGACAGCTTCCGGTTCTCAATATACCTATA
Source organism: Bacillus cereus group sp. BfR-BA-01382 (assembly GCF_022663475.1). Taxonomy (NCBI): domain Bacteria; kingdom Bacillati; phylum Bacillota; class Bacilli; order Caryophanales; family Bacillaceae; genus Bacillus; species Bacillus cereus group sp. BfR-BA-01382. Next base: position 101,378 of record NZ_JAKUFQ010000005.1, on the reverse strand, counting down.
GAACATTAGGCGGAACTGGATGTTATAATTCAAAAGTAATTGGGAAGGTAAAAGATATTATTGCATTAGGAAGTTACTCTGGTATTGGACATATGTATGCCTACATTGACATGTATGACAATTTATACGCAGAAGGAAACGGTAAATTAAAAGTTGCATCAAATGTGTTATCTATAAAAACTGGAGCAGACTTATTCCTTACATATATCACAAAATCAGGTGATTTATATTGTGGTCAGCCATCTAATATGTCTTTGGTTGCATCAAATGTAGATAAATACTGGTCAAATAAAACAGGAGCAGTTGGATTAAATGCGATTTTTTATACAACAACAGATCAGCCTTCTATATTAAAAGTGGCATCAGAATCTAGTGCTGAAAATTTTTATGCCACCGCTCGAACCACACCTACGCCAATTAAGATACTTGGAACGGACCATAATAAACCAAATGCGATTACAACAATATTTATAAAACAGCCAGATTCTAATAGCATAAATCTTCCAGGCAAATCTATATCATTAGAATGGAGCATATCTACTGATCTCGAAGAAGATGCTATCACATATGAAATTGAATTTTATAATGGTTCTACATGGGTAAGCATTGCAACGAAAATTACAGGTTCAACATATGACTGTATACTTCCAATTTGTAATACAAGTAATGCACAATTTAGAGTTCGAGCATTTGATAATGAAAATGATGCATCTCCATACACAATGAGTAATGTGTTTACAGTCGCCGCTCAACTTGCATTAGTGCGAGACGGAAATAATGTAAAAACATATAAGAATGGTATATGGAAAATTATTTAGAAAGGAGAAGATACTATGGCAACTTATACAGTAAATCAACCTGGTAGTCCAGTAGTAGCATTTCCAGCAAGCTTACAGCGTGGGGATGTATTGCTGATTAGTAATACTAGAACTGGACCCTCAGGAGATATAATATCATGGACTGTTCAAAATGATGGAGAGTATAAAATAGAGGCTTATGGAGCAGAAGGTGGAAATAGTGGTGGAAAAGGGGCAAAAGTACAAGGTAACTTTAATCTAAAAAAGGGGCAAGTAATAAAAATATTAATTGGGCAAATGGGAGGGGCATATACAAATTCTAAATATGGAACAGTAGGTGGTGGTGGTGGTGGAACATTTTTAGCAGATTCACAAAATGCCCCTCTTATTATAGCCGGTGGCGGTGGTGGATTTAATAAATATCAAAATTATATTGCTGAAGCTAGACCTGGAACATCTTCTGTAGGGGATTCTTCAGGAGCTGGATTTATCAAAGAAGGGTATGGAGGGAATGGCGGAAGCGTTACAGGTGGATCGGGTGGTAGTGGATTCTATGGTGATGGAAATAGAAGTAGCTATGGATATGGAGGAAAGGCTTTTATTAATGGAGGAATTGGGGGCAATGGTTATAATGCCATTGATTATGGTGGATACGGAGGCGGAGGTGGTGGCGGATTTTCTGCTGGCGGTGGTGGTGGTGGATACACGGGTGGTGGCGGTGGCGGAAATGCGTCTGAGTATGCTGCAGGTGGTGGCGGTTCTTTTAATAAAGGAAACAATCAATCAACTGTATCGGGATATAATAGAGGTCATGGGAAAGTAGAAATTACATTTATCGGCTCTGCAAATGAGCCACCAACAAAGCCATCACTTACAAAGCAACCAATCTCTAATAGTATGAATCTATCCAATGAGATAATACCGTTAGGGTGGACTGCATCAACTGATCCAGAAGGAAATCCTATTACATATGAAATAGATTTCTATAATGGCTCTGCATGGGTAAGTATTGCAACAAAGATTACAGCTACAAAATACGATTGTATCCTTCCGTCAGTTACAACAGACAAAGCACAACTACGGATTCGTGCAACTGACAGTGAAAATGGTGCATCTGAATATGTGCTAAGTAATGTATTTATAGTAGCAAAGCAATTGTATGTAATTAAAGATGGAGACATAAATAAATCTTATAAAAACGGAAACTGGGAGTTTATTTAAAAAAGGAGGAAATTACATGGCAACACATATTGTTAATAACACATATTCTGGTGTTACTAATTACCCAGAAGCACTAACATTAAATGACACTCTTCATTTCAATCCAACGTCTACTGGTCGTTCAGGGACAATTATGAAGTGGATAGTCCCTATGAACGGAAAATATAAAATTACAGCAGCAGGTGCACAAGGGGGGAAGGGAACAAGCTATACAGCCTCACCAGGTAGCGGAGCAATTGTGTATGGTACTGTAGAATTAAGAAAAGGGGATGTTATTCATGTCCTAGTTGGACAGCAAGGAGGAGCTTATACTAATGGAGGTGGTGGCGGTGGTGGTAGTTTTGTTGCCAAAGGAGATACACTTTCTTCGGCTATCCCTCTAATTGTCGGTGGTGGTGGCGGTGGATCATCAGCTGAAAATGCTTCAAGAGCATACGGAACAAATGCAAGTACAGGACCAACCGGAACATCATCTACCAGTTCTTCCACTCCATATGGAGGTTCATCGGGACAAGGTGGTAAATCTATTCCTTCTAGTACGTATCCAGCTGGAGCAGGTGGTGGCTTTTATAGTGACGGACAATCTATTGAATATGCAACACAAAAAGTTGTAAGTTGGGATACACCTAATGGCTCAAACACCTATGCACAGGGAGGAAGAAGCTTTGCGCTCGGTGGAGCTGGTGGATATGCTGTAACTTATGCAAAAGGTGCTGACGGTGGATTTGGTGGTGGCGGTGGTAATGGTCACTATTCTGGTGGCGGTGGCGGTGGTTACTCCGGTGGTGCATGTGGTTACAACGATAGATATGGAGGTGGCGGTGGTGGCTCTTATGTATCTGGGGAAAATACATATGGAAGAATAGGAAATACCGGACATGGATATGTAACAATTCAACTTGTTGAATTAGGAAGTATGTCGCCAACAGTACCAACTAATCTAAAGATAACAGCAAGCACAAATAGTGTATACCTAACAGGTGAAACCATTACAGTATCATGGGATGCATCTACGGATCCGGAGGGGGATGCAATTACATACGATGTAGATTTCTACAACGGTTCTTCTTGGGTGTCGGTTGCATCAAAGATAACAGATGTATCAGTAGAATATACACTTCCCGATGGATTAAATATTACAAATGCGAAAATAAGAGTAAGAGCAGTAGATAATAATACGGTTGCATCTGCATATCAGGAGAGTGCTGCCTTTACTGTGCGAAAACAATTATTACTTATTCAAGATGGTGATATAATAAAAACATATAAAAATAATACATGGCAAACCATATAAGGAGGAATGAATATGCCTACAGTAGATGAATTTAAGCAACATGGTATGACAGATTTGAGTGTAATTCCTGAATCAGCATGGAATCAATTAGAATCAGACAATATTAAAATACTAGTGCTCACAAAAGATACAAGTATTAATAGTGCGTCTGTAAATGTAACTGCTATACCAAAGCGACAATTGATTATGCAAGAAACAGATATGATATTTGAGAAGCCTATTAAATCCTTTACATTAACGGGAACTGTACAAAATGAAAGTGTCCTCAAGATTATTGCATCTAATGACAGTGGAACAACATGGAAAGCATTTAATGGTGTATCTTGGCATCCTGTTGATATAAACGACCTAGATGATGTAAAGTCAAAAGGGATGGATATTGCTACATTTAATAACGTTAGACAGGAAGCATGGAAGCCTTTTTTATCTGGAATGAAGTTACGATTAGCATATTATTTAGACTTACATGCAGTTACAGACACATTATTAATTGATAAATTAGCATATGAGACGGTGCCAGTTGTAAGCAACTCACCAAAATTACATAGCATCAAAATTGAAACAAATAGCTTAACGGTTGAAGGACGTTTAAAAGAGCTAGAACGAATCAATGCAATTAATATGGCGAAACTCAACTTTAAAAGTAATGCATTACTTAAATCAGAGAAATATAAAATGCATGACATGGTAATAGATACATGTGAATCTGATAGTATGAAAATTATTGCTTCTTCAGGTGCGGGAGAAACAAAGCAAGAAGTTGCGTTTTCTAATACAGTAGAATTAGGCTCAGGTAAGGTATCTGAATTAAATCTTGCATCGATAACAAATATAAAGAAAATAGAGGTGAAATAAATGCCACGTATTGATTTTAATGACAAGGAAATATCTGATGATAACTTGCAAACAATAGGCATAGCAAAATCATCACCACCTTGGAGTACAAGCAGTAGTTATAATCCATCTTCATTAAATGATGGGAACAAAAGTAATTCTGATGCTTCTTTTTGGTTTGAAAGAGGAACCACTTCTGCTTGGATGGGAATTGTGTTTGATTTTCCTGTTCTTATTACAAAAATTAAACCATATGGATTGCCTGATGAGGGTCTTGGGAAGGAGGATTTTATTACCTATGTCGAATACCGTGATATAGAAACAAATCAATGGAAGCGAGTAGAAAACAACAATGAGGACAAAGTTAGAATGATTTATGGTCCTATTGACTGTTGGATATTTTGTAATGGTATTCGCTATTACTTTAAAGATAACGGGGGAATTAGCATTGGGTCAGGAAGTGGCCAAGTTAGATTTACTGAACTTGGAATAACAGGGTTCAAGATTAATAATATTGATTCTAAATTCGCAGATGTATCAAATGATCCAGTCGGATTATATAATGACGTGAAAATACCTAATATCCAAATGTTTCTCATTCAATCTGAAAATATAATCAAAAAAATTAATAGCACATGGGAAGATGTAGGCACAGAACCAGTCACATACGAAATGTTTAAAGACCATGGTATGTTTTCATTAAATAGCATTACAGAGGAACAATGGAAAGCACTCCCGAGTAATTCTAAGATATTAGCTTATACAGAAACTGAAAAACAATTTACAGCAAGCATTTCACAGCATTATCTCTATAATTCAGAAGATAAATTATATCGTGGAACTGGTATGATAGAGACGGATACAGAAGAGTTACCTACATATCGCAAAACACTTGTCATAGCGGCAGATCATCAAGAATGTACATTCCAATATTCTTTAGATAACGGAAGTACTTGGAATGCCTTTCAATCAGGGGATGTAATAGATGTCTCAGCACAATCTGGTAAGCTGTTTAAAATTCGTATTAATCTACCAACAGATTTAGCAACCTTAACAGCAATCGCTTATGCATGGGCTTAACAACAAGAAAGGAGTGAAACAATGGATATCGTCAGTTATTCTAAAGCAATGCAAGGAAGAAAAAATCTAGACTCACTGAATAGGCGTCTAGGTGTAGGTGACTACAAAAATGGAGACAAAGATATAAAAGGAACTTTTGCTACTGTTAAAACTCGTCTAGATGAATTAGAAAAGAAAAGACAAGGATTAATTGATAAAGTAAAGGTTGTTTCAACTCAAGAAGGTAGCATCACTAATGATGTTTGGACTTCTAATGTAATTCATTTAGGGGAAGATGCATTGGATTTAAAAGCATTAAAAGTTACAGGATCATTAATATCGAAAAGTGGAAACTTAGCAGAAGGCGGTAAGGCTTCTGCTAGTTCATTTAGAAACACTGGAAACAGTTATGTTCCCGCTAATGCGTTTGATGGAATGAAAAATGAAGGAGTAGGATGGCAATCATCTGAGAGCGCAACCTTTCCACATTGGATTATGTATGAGTGGGAAGCTGTGACAAAGATAGTAAATAAGTATAAAATCAGATCTCGAAAGAATTTGCAGTATGTGAATCAATCACCAAAGAGCTGGGTGTTCAGAGGTCTACCGTTAGGTTCTAATGAATGGGTTGATCTTGATACACGAGTAAATCAAGTGAACTGGGGAGAGTATGAAGAAAGAGAATACGCTTTTGAAAATAATTCAGGATACAGGGCCTATGCACTAGTTGTTTCGGAAACAAATGGATTCCAAGAGGGCGGAGTCTTTCCTGTGAATATTGATGAATTGGAGTTTTATTTTGGCAATAATGTGCCAGCGGAATTGCCAAGAGACAAAGTAAAAGTATCTGTGAAAACAACAGATGATTTTATTGATGTAGGAAATAGTTTTGAAATAGTAAGTAAGTTTTCAAAGAACTTACAAATACAAGTAACTGTTCTTGATGAAGCGTATAAGTTTAATAATGTGGCAATCTCTTATCAGAATCGTCCATTGCCTAATCGTGTATCAGACTTAGAAACGAGTATCCATGTAAATCTCAATAAACATAATTTAAGAGTAAATTCTCTTTTAGATAAAAAACGCTATAACATGAAAGATATGATTATAGATGATTTTGGTGATAGCTCTGGCATTGATTTAATAAATTCAAAGAATGTTCTTCATGATCAACAAAATCATAAAGTAACACCAAAGGACAAGACGCAAGCAGCTATTTTGATTACAGCCGTTGAGTCTGTAGAGACTATTCCTACATTATTTTTATTATCGTCAGTTACTGAAGATAATGGAGAATCCAGTTTAGAATATTATGTATCTCGTAACAATGAATCATGGATGAGAATTGAGAAAGATAAGCTTGTTAGTTTAGATAAACTCCCAGAGGGTAAAGAACTGCTTGTTAAGGTCGTTCTAAAAAACGGAAAAGAGCTTCATGCAATTTCATACTCATGGTTATAGAAAGGATGGTGCTAAATGGATACTATTAGTTATGGTATTGCGAATAAAACCAAGGATGCAGAATCCAGCTTACGTAATCAAACATTATTTTCTGGTGTAGAAGGTAATTTTATAAACGTAAAAGAGCGTATTGATAACCTGGAAAGATATCTAGAAGGGTTATCATTACGAGCAAATCAACTCATTGTTCATGATGCAGTCAACATTATGAAGGCACATGCTAAATTAAATAGTATTGCAAAAACACTAAAATACAATATGAAAAATATGATGTTTGATGATCTATTAGATGTAAGTGGAATTGATACTGAAAAGAGTAAAGGTTATATTCATAATTCTGAGAAGGGCTCATTAATAACAACTGAAGAATGTGTTATTGAAACAACTACTGAAGAGTTAGAGAGTATTCCTTCTAAACTTATTTTAATTGCCAATGTGAAAGTAACACCTGTATCTTCAGATGAAAACTTAATCCCTAAAATGACTTCCAATACAACTCCTTCTGGAGAAGCGTTTGCAAGTAATACAAATCAAGGAGAAAAAGGAAATGTTTCTGCTTATGAAGCGTTCGATAGAGACTCTGAAACAAGATGGGGAGGGAACACTTTAACAGGACCTAATCCTAGTTGGATTGGATATAGATTTCCTAATCCAACTTTAGTAGATAAATATATTGTGGAAGGTTCTAGTGTAGCAGATTCTTATCATATTGAAGATTGGGAGTTTCAAGGAAGTATGGATGGCATCAATTATACAACTCTCCATAGTGTCTCAGATGCTACGTTTATAAAGCAGGAAAGAAAAAACTATACCTTTTTAAATAAAGAATTCTACCTATATTATAGAATTCTTATAAAAAAAGCTGTTGATATGACTATCCCAAGTCTCACAGGAATAGAAATGATGGGCGCAATCACCAATGAAAATGCTGATAGAATAAATTATTATATTTCTCGTGATAACGGTGAAACTTGGATAGGCATTTCACCTGAGGAACTTTTCATATTTGATGATAAGATTCATCCAAAAGAAAAGAAATTAAAATTAAAGATAGAATTACCTGTTAATGTAGAGTTACAAGATTATTCACTAACATGGATATAAAACAAAAGAAAGATTTAATATGGATAGAGAACGTATTTCATTTGTATGAGATGATGTAAGGAGAGAAGAGAATCTAAAATTTGGGATAAATGAAGAATTTATCAATATATAAAGATCATTTTGATTTATCTTTAAACAATTGGATTTCATGTGAAATCCATAAAAATTCAGTAAAAATAAAAGAGGAGGCACGATTATGAATAGAATTTCAACAAAGATACAAAAGTATGATTTAGAAGATAGTTTAATCGAAATTATTGATGACATTATTAAATTAAAAGGGATATATGATACGGTTTATGATCGTTTTATACACATTAATAGTGATTTGTTTGATACAAATACAAAAGCTGTTATTGATGACTTGATTCGAGGTTATGAGAATGGTGGTATATTAACAATACAGCGCATTGAGAATCTAAAACGAGATTTAGAATCTGCAATTTTGAAAGGCACTACAGACTCTGGAAACTATGATGAAAAATTTGAGTATGATGAGCAATATGGAAATATTATACGTCATACTACAACAGGCGATAAAGAAATGATAGTAGAGTATTCTTATCGAGATTTAGCATCGGGTGAGCTAAGTAAATCAGTTCAAACATTTGCAAATAATAAAGGACAAAAAGTTACTGTAACAAAAACTTATTCTTATGATCCTAAAGGAAATATCACAGGTATTAAAACTAGAACAGAGGTGGACGTAACGGCACCTGCAGATATAAAAGGGTTAGTTGGTAGTTCTCCATCTCAAGGCGTTGTAAATCTGGAGTGGGTGAATTCTACAGATGCTGACTTAGATAAGATTAATGTTTATATAGATAATATTAAGACGCCACTAGATACCACAAAACGTGCATCCATTGTATTGAATGGCATTTCAAATGGAGAACATACATTTACACTTAAATCAGTGGATACAAGTAAAAATGAATCTGTTGGTACATCTGTTACAGTGATTGTGCTATAGGAGGGGATACAATGGAGATTATTTCTTTCAGTAAGGCAAGTAAAGTGGCTCAGGAAATTAAACAGCTTAATGAAATGATAGTAGGAAAGGGAGCAGAAGGTCGATTTGACTCTGTTGATGAGAGGTTAGATTGGATAGAAGCTCAAATATCTAACTTACAAGTTAAAGAGCTTTATGATGTTGATTTAACCAAGGGCATGTTTGATGATGCGGAATTTAAAGAAGGAAATATTCAGCTTCGACAAATTGGATCACAAGCATTTGTAGGTTCTGGTACATGGGAATCAGAAGGCGTTGACTTAGGAAGCGGCATGCAAAAAGTAACAGGAATAGAAATTAAATTTGGGTAAGAAAGGAGAAACAATATGTCTTTTTTCTTTGGATATGTAGATGTAAATAATGATTTATATGTGACTACTGATCAAAGTACAGCACATATGTCACATGGATTTCCAGTTGGTAAATGGACAAAAGCAGCTTCTAATGTAAAAACTGCTGTCATTAGTAATGAGGACTATGACTATGCTTGTGATGGCTATATTGATATGAATGGCAATCTATATGCTTGGAGAACGAGCATGACACCAACCCTTGTTGATACGAATGTAAAGCAAGCGGACTCTTCTGAAGGAGGAAGATTAGCATATGTAAAAAATGATAACACTCTTTGGATGGTGGCAACGGATAGTTCGTTCCAAAAAGGGCAAATAGCAACAAATGTGGACTACGTTGTATATGCCAATTTTCAATTAGCATATCGGTCACTAGATGGCAATGGATACTTTACAACTAGATCATCTCCCATGGATTTTAGTAAAAGCTTTTATTCTGTTGGAGCTGTAAAAAGCATAGCAGCAGGTGGAGCGAATAGTGGTCAAGCTAGATTTTTTTATGTAGGTAATAACGGAGATTTGTATGCGAACCCTGCTGGTAGTACATCGTATTCATTTACAAAAATAGCTTCAAATGTAATGGCAGTTAAGAAGGCAGGATACTCAGATTATTTTTATATAACAAATGATAATACTTTGTATGCTGTGAGTACTTCTAATACACATACTGTAATTGCCAGAAATGTTGCAGATTGGTGGTCAAACTTAGGTTACTCTAGTGGCTTGCTCGCTGTATTTTATACACTTCTTGATAGCCCTACAGTATTAAGAACATTAAACGAAGGAAGTAGTTTTCAAGCATACGCAAGAACAACACCAACTCCAATCAAGAAGATGGGAAGCTCATATGGAGCACTATCTTATACACGGGTGGAAATAAGCACTTCTGACGATGGTGTTACGTTTAGTCAATATATTGCATTTAATCCAAGTTTTCTTCCGCAAAAAAGATTCTTAAAGTTCCGTGCAATTATTGATGGAGGAACACAAACGGGAGAGCGCAAGGTATTTGAATTCGACCAAACAAGCCCTGCAACCAAACTCGTTCTAAATGAGTTCTTATCTACTGCTAGTTCAGACGTAAAGGTAAATGGCATTCATAAAATAGATGGCATCCAGAATGATACCTTCACAGATGGCAAACTATTTGAAGTGCCGATTGACCGAACAAAGTATAAATCCATTACCAAAATAGAAGTAGTATAGGCGATTCATTCTTTGAATGGTCGCCTTTCTTTATGAAAGGAGAAGTGCAAGTGCCTTCATTATTAGTACCAAGATCAGAAGGTAACTGGGGTGCTGCTTACGATGTATTGGTAACACCTAAAACAAACATCATCATGAATAAGGTGTATGTTCAAACGTATAACGGAGGATATGGAGGAATTGTATATCGGCTTCGAATTGCCGACGAATCAACAGGACAAATTGTTTATGATATTTCAAGTACAGAAGAAACAGCAGATAACAATCGTGTAAGTATTAGTCCTAATATATGGAAAGATTTTCAGGATGTGAAAATGCTTTCAGGAAAAACATATAGGCTAAGTCTTACGACAATAACACAAGACTCTTCTAATTATGATAATGGTACACACGGAAGCAGAGATCCATTTAATGGAGCATCAAACGAGCATCTAGAAATTAAATCAGCTAGTCGAAAGTATGGGAGAAGCGCACTTCAGTTTCCAGAATGGAAGTTTGATTACACATTAGATGAGCCTAAAGGAATAAGAGTAAGGAGTACAACTGCTTCTGCAAAAGGTATTAAGACAATCGCCAAACCTACAGGAACACAAGAAGGAGATGTCCTAGTTTTATATGTCAATCATTATAATGATGCCATTATTGATTCTAATGATGGATTTATAAAAACAAATACTAGTGAATTTTCTACTATGTTGTATAAAGTAGCAACAAAGTATGAACCGGAAGAGTATCCGATACGTATCGCAACAGCCCAATTAAGTTGGATTGAGATGTCATTGATGTCTGTTGCAGATGCTAAAGTTGTAAACTATGGCATGGTTGATAAAAGTGGATCTTCTTTTCCTCCTGTTACTACAACTAGGGTTAATAGTAGGTTTGCTGTTATTGCAGCTAGTTCTCTTAATGACGGAAGCAGTGCATTACTTCCTCTTACAGAACGTTACGGAAAAATGTGTTCATCAATAGTTCCTGTAAATACAAATGTAACAATATATAGAAATAGCTGGGACTCACGAACAAAGTTTATTATCTTAGATGAAAATATTAAAAGGGAGAATAAGATAAAGCACATTGGCACTACAGCTCCTGCTACTAGCTATAGTGGAATAAATTATATAACTTCTTGGCCTGTTCCACGTGGCATCCAGGTAGGGGATTTAATTGTTGTCATGGCACAATCAACAGGGTCTATTTCGAACTCTGCAATTATAAGTCCATCTGGTTATACTAAAGTTGCAGAAGCGACAAGTAATGGTTCAATGGGATCATCTCTTTTTTATAAGATTGCAACGAAAGAAGATATTGATTCAACGGTATCAGTTGATACCCCAAGATCACCAACAGGATTAGGATTTGGTTCCATCAATGTATATCGAAATGGTAAGTTTCTTACTGGTGGTGTTGAAAAGACAATTGGGTTTTCTACTCCTATCCCAAGTCCACAAGAAGAGGTCGTATTATTACAGCAAGTTAGAAATAATTATGAAAACCCACGAGTTGGCTTTACTCGAATTGCAGAGCATAAATATGGTGCTACAACTATGCATAAGTATTTCTATAATGTAAACAATACAGTTCCTAGCTCAATAGATGGAGATTACCCAGAGTATGGTGTCCCTTTCACTGTAATTGGATATAGTGAAGGAAATGAGCCACCAACTAAGCCAGAGCTATTTGTAAAACAGCCGACCGTAAACAGTATGAATCTCTCAGGGGAATCAGTACAACTAGAATGGACAGTATCAACTGACAAAGAAGGAGATTCTATCTCATATGAGGTGGAACTATATAATGGCTCCGATTGGGTTTCAGTGGAATCTAGTGTAACAGTAAATTCTTATGCTACTATTCTTCCAAGTTTAGATACAGACAAAGCACAGTTTCGGGTAAGAGCAAAAGACAATAAAGGAGGAAAATCAGATTACACATTGGGAAATGTGTTTACAATCGCAACTCGTCTTTTATTAGTGCAAGATAATAACATAGTAAAGTCATATAAAGATGGAGTGTGGAAAGCCATTCAGTAAGGAGGATAAACAATATGCCATATATTAAAACTATTAATAAAGGTGGAAATGGAAATAGAGGCGTTATGTTTTCTGTTACAGCAAATAAAGATATTTTTGTGACAGGATTTTCAACCTACTTCAGAATTAGAGGAGTTGCTTATGTTGATATTTATGTGCGGGACGGAGGATACGCAAACGGAGCAGGTGGATGGGTTAAAATAGTATCTAATGTTCCAACGAATGTTATTGATAACAATAAAGTATATACTGAGATACCAGCCAAATTGAAAGTTAAGATTAAATCAGGAGAGACAAAAGGTTTTGCATTGGTTAATCCATCTGGCAGTAATATAGCATATTCAGATGGAGACACTAGCTTTTCTAATGATGATGTCACTCTTATAAATGGAGCAGGTTTTTCTACATTAAGTAGTGGATTTAGTGAACGAAGGATATTTAATGGTCGTGTCGATTATGAGTTAGATAATGACCCACCAACACAGCCAGGAGAAATCACAGGGATACAAGAGACATTATATTTAACAAGTGAAAGTATACAACTTGATTGGGGTGCTTCTACGAGTCAAATCGGGGCTCCCATCACTTACGATATTGATATCTATGATGGCAGTGCATGGCTATCAGTAGCAACCAGTGTATCAGATATATCAATTTCAGTTATAATTCCACGTCATATTAATACAGATAATGCAAAGATAAGAGTGCAAGCCAAAGATACAGTCGGAAATAAATCACCATATAAAGAAAGCCAAGACTTTTCTATATACGATAAGATGTTGCTCATACGAGATAGGGAAACAGTGAAATCGTACAAGAATGGGATATGGAAAACTATTTAGAAATGAGAAGATATTATGGCAACTTATACAGTAAATCAACCTGGTAGTTCAGTAGCAACATTTCCAGCAAGCTTAAAGCGTGGAGATAAAATGATTCTTAATAACACTAGCACTGGAAGGTTCGGAGTTATATGTCAATGGAAAGTACCCTATGATGGACTATATACAATTGAAGCATGGGGGGCAAAGGGTGGCGGGTCATTTGGGGGGAAAGGCGCAAGAATGAAAGGAGACTTCAACTTGCAAGCCAATCAAATAATTAACCTCGCTGTTGGTCAAGGAGGGATATTTACTCATAATGGATTGGATTTTGAAGGTGGAGGTGGCGGAGGTTCATTCATTGTAAGAGAAAATATTCCTCTTCTAATTGCTGGCGGAGGTGGTGGACAGTCATCATACTCTAGCAATCAAAATATTCGTGGTAGTGACGGCTCAAAAGAAAAATTACCGCCTAGTATTGGTGGAGGTAAACCATCAAAAGGAGAGGGCCTTGGAGGAAGTCATGGTGGAGGAACTGGAGGTGCAGGCGGGTCAGGTTTTTACTCAAACGGTTACAATGATGGTGGACATGGAACTTACTATGGTGCAGGTGGATATACATATTCTCAAGGCTTATTTGGAGGAGAAGGATATTCAGGTGCGAGTGGTAGCTTTGGTGGTGGAGGTGGAATTGGAGGTACAGCTGGTGGTGGGGGTGGAGGCTATACAGGTGGTCACGGCGCAGGGAACGCTTCTGCTTTTTCCGCACAAGGTGCAGGTTCATTTAATACAGGAATCAATCAAGATAACGAATCTGGTGTGCAAGGTAGTCATGGGCGAATTGAAATTACATTTATCGGCTCTGCAAATGAGCCACCAACAAAGCCATCACTTACAAAGCAACCAATCTCTAAGAGTATGAATCTGTCTAATGAGATTGTTCCATTAGAATGGACTGCATCAACTGATCCAGAGGGGAATTCTATTGCATATGAAATGGATTTCTATAACGGTACAGCATGGATAAGTATTGCAAAAAATATTATAGATACAAATTATGATTGTATCCTTCCATCAGTTACAACAGATAAAGCACAACTACGGATTCGTGCAAATGACAGTGAAAATGGCGCATCTGAATATGTGCTAAGTAATATATTCTCAGTAGCAAAGCAATTGTATGTAATTAAAGATGGAAATATAAATAAGTCTTATAAAAATGGAAACTGGGAGTTTATTTAAAAAGGAGGAAGCTACATGGCAACACATGTTATTAATAACACGTATTCTGGTGCTACTAATTACCCAGAAACACTAAATTTAAATGATACTCTTCATTTTAACCCAACGAACATTGGTCGGTCAGGGACAATTATGAAATGGATAGTTCCTATGAGTGGGAAATATCAGATTACAGCAGCAGGTGCACAAGGTGGGAAAACATCAAATTCAAGCCTTACCGCAAGGGGGGGATATGGTGCAATTGCTAGTGGGAAAATTGAACTAAAACAAGATGACGTAATTCAAGTATTAGTAGGACAGCAAGGTATGGGCTATCCACAAGGTGGTGGTGGCGGTGGTGGTGGTTCAAATAATAATTCCAGCGGCTATGGAAGCGATGGGAGCGTATCCACTTCAGGGACATCATCTTACGGTTCTATGACTCCATATGGAGGTTCATCAGGGCAAGGTGGGAAATCGGTTCCTTCTGGACATTATCCGGCTGGATCAGGCGGTGGCTTTTATAGTGACGGACAATCTGTTGAATATGCAACACAGACAGTTGTAAGCTTGGGGGAAAGCGGATGGAAAAAATAGCATTGTACAAGGTGGGCAAGCTTTTATTAGTGGCGGACTAGGTGGCTATGCACGTTCTGACGCAAGTGTAGGTGGATTTGGCGGCGGTGGTTACTCTGGAGGTGGCGGCGGCGGTTCCTATATATCCGGGGAAAACACATCTGTAACAACGGGAAAATCTGGTGATGGATATGTTAAAATTCAACTTGTTGAATTAGGAAGTATGCCACCAACAGTGCCAACAAATCTAAAAGTAACAGCAAGTACAAATAGTGTATACCTAACAGGTGAAACCATTACAGTATCATGGGATGCATCTACGGATCCAGAGGAGGAGGCAATTACATACGATGTAGATTTCTACAACGAATCTTCTTGGGTGCCTATTGCTTCAAAGACAACAGATGTATCAGTAGAATATAAACTTCCCGATGGATTAAATATTACAAATGCTAAAATAAGAGTCAGAGCAGTAGATAATAATACAGCTACATCTGCATATCAGGAGAGTTCAGCCTTTACTGTGCGAAAACAATTGTTACTTGTTGAAGATGGAGAAGTCATAAGAGTTTATCAAGATGGGGCTTGGATAAGTATTTAAAAAAGGTGGGTAGTAGTATGGCACAAGTATGGACATTTAATTATACAGGAGCAGAGCAAACATTCACTCCGCCTGTTAGTGGAGTATACAAGATTGAAGTTCAAGGCGCACAAGGTGGAAATTCTTCTTCTGGGGGATTAGGTGGATTAGGCGCTTTGGTTTCAGGAGATTTTACACTAGAAGGTGGCAAACCTATTTATGTAATGGTAGGTGGACAAGGAAAAAAAGTAGAAAATGGAAGTGTTGCAGGCGGATGGAATGGTGGGGGCTCAATTGTAAATACAAGTGGAAGTGCCGCTTCAGGTGGTGGATCATCTGATATAAGAATTGGTGGAATGACTTTAGATAAACGAACAATTGTAGCTGCTGGAGGTGGCGGGGGTGGATACGAAAGAACAAAAGGAGGAGGTGGCGGGACCAAATACGGCGAAGCAGGTGAATCCTGGAATACTACCTGGTATGGTGGTGCTGGTGCTGGACCTGTATATGGTGGTGCTGCTTCTAATACAACTACCGCAGTTACTGCTACTTCTGGAACAATTGGTCAAGGTGGAAAGGGAATAGGCTACTCTGGCGGGGGAGGTGGCGGGGGAGGTGGATACTTTGGCGGTGGTGGTTCAATTATTTCAGGTGGAGGAGGTGGAAGTAGTTATAATTTAGGGTCAAATCAATTAGGACAAAATAGCTATCGAGCAGGAAATGGGTTTGTTACTATCACACTAAAATCAGAACCTAGTCTTCTCTTGATACAAGATGGTGATATAATAAAAACATATGAAAATAACACATGGCAAAATATTGAAGGAGGAATGAATATGCCTACAGTAGATGAATTTAAGCAACATGGTATGACAGATTTGAGTGTAATTCCTGAATCATCATGGAATCAATTAGAATCAGATAATATTAAAATACTAGTTCTTACAAGAGATACAAACATTAACAGTGCGTCTGTAAATGTAACTGCTATACCAAAGCGACAATTAATTATGCAAGAAACAGATATGATATTTGAGAAGCCTATTAAGTCCTTTACATTAACGGGAACTGTACAAAATGAAAGTGTCCTCAAGATTATTGCATCTAATGACAGTGGCACAACATGGACAGCATTTAATGGTGTATCTTGGCATCCTGTTGATATAAGTGATTTAGATGATGTAAAATCAAAGGGTATGGATATTGCTACATTTAATAACGTTAGACAGGAAGCATGGAAGCCTTTTTTATCTGGAATGAAGTTACGATTAGCATATTATTTAGACTTACATGCAGTTACGGACACATTATTAATTGATAAATTAGCATATGAGACGGTGCCAGTTGTAAGCAACTCACCTAAATTACATAGCATCAAGATTGAAACAAATAGCTTAACAATTGAGGGGCGTTTAAAAGAGCTAGAACGAATCAATGCAATTAATATGGCAAAACTCAATTTTAAAAGTAATGCATTACTTAAATCAGAAAAATATAAAATGCATGACATGGTAATAGATACATGTGAATCTGATAGTATGAAAATTATTGCTTCTTCAGGTGCGGGAGAAACAAAGCAAGAAGTTGCGTTTTCTAATACAGTAGAATTAGG
The DNA here is from genome assembly GCF_022663475.1 of Bacillus cereus group sp. BfR-BA-01382. Classification (NCBI taxonomy): domain Bacteria; kingdom Bacillati; phylum Bacillota; class Bacilli; order Caryophanales; family Bacillaceae; genus Bacillus; species Bacillus cereus group sp. BfR-BA-01382. The sequence continues at coordinate 84,197 of NZ_JAKUFQ010000005.1, read as the reverse complement.
ATCAGGTAAGGTATCTGAATTAAGTCTTGCATCATTTACAAATATAAAGACAGTAGAGGTGAAATAGATGCCAGATTTATGGTCAGCAACTACGAGTATTTCAAGCGATAGCGCAAAAACATGGAGGGGATCTTCATTTAAGGCATTAAAGGATTTCAATATTGGAGAATTATATCTAAGGACAGAAACTCCTTCTTCTTGGGATAAAGCGTCATTATGGGAAGTAGAAGAAAGCACAGGAAAAATACTATCTAAACTAGTAGAAGCAACTCCATCAGCAAGAAATTCTCAGACATATATTAATGCAAATGGCGTGGAAATTAAAAAAGGAAAAGTGTATTTAATTGTGTTTAGGTCATCAAGTGAAGATGCTAAATTTTATTTTACAGAAAACGAAAATCCGATTACAAATGAATTGTATCAGGCAATGACTTCTCTTGGTGGAACAAGTGGTGCGAATTACGGGTCAGGAAAAGAGCCGGCAATTGGAGCAAGTGCCACGGGAAATAGATTTATGGTTGGCGTCGGTTTTACTATTGGGAAGCCAAGAAAGTATTTTGAAATGTGTCCAGATGCAAATGCAATATGGGGAAATAGTATGAGTACAATAGCAAACTATATCAGTGTAAAACAAGATGTAGTAGTCACAGCTATGGAGTGGCTTGTTCATCCAGCAACAATTAACTCTTCTAATACTGGAACAGCAAAGATATGGGATGGAAATGGCTTACTTGCAAAAGGGCAAACAACTGTCACAGACAAAAAAGGAACATGGGTGAGAAGTGAATTCACCTCGCCAGTAGCTTTAGAAAAAGGAAAATCATACTATGTTGGTTTTTCTGCAACAGCACTAAGTGAAAAAGAAAATCCTGTCGCAAGGGATATTTATAGTAATGATGGGTCACTTCCAATAAGTGTGAAATCATTCAATTACAGGGTGCCAAGTGGCAGCGATGGTGATGTTGATATAAGACCAAGCATATCTATTCAATATGAGTTTGCAATTCGTATGTATGTGGAGGTAAATAATACAAGATTCCTCATTGAATCAGATGGAATGATTAAAAAGTTATCTGATTCATGGATAGATGTTGGACCTGCACCTGTAACAGATCAAGTGTTTAAAGACCATGGCATGGTGTCATTGAATGGCATTACAGCGGAGCAGTGGCAAGCATTACCTAAAAATTCTAAGATACTTGCTTATTCAGAAGATGATAAGGTATTTAAAGCATCTATATCACGTGGAATTCTTTATAATTCAGAAGATAAATTATATCGTGGAACTGGTATGATAGAGACGAATACAGAAGAGTTACCTGCATATCGCAAAACACTGGTCATAACAGCAGATCATCAAGAGTGCATATTCCAATATTCTTTAGATAACGGAAGTACTTGGAATGCCGTTCAATCAGGGGATGTAATAGATGTCTCAAAACAATCTGGTAAGCAATTTAAAATCCGCATTAATTTGCCAACAGATTCAGCAATCTTAACAGCAATCTCTTATGCATGGGCCTAATGGAAAGAAAGGAGTGAAACAATTGGATATCGTAAGTTATTCTAAAGCAATGCAAGGAAGGAAAAATCTAGATTCACTGAATAAGCGCCTAGGTGTAGGTGACTACAAAAATGGAGACAAAGATGTAAAAGGTACTTTTGCTACTGTTAAAGCTCGTCTAGATGAATTAGAAAAGAAACGACAAGGATTGATAGATAAAGAAATTATCATTGACACAAAAGATGATTTTGCAAAGGGAACTTTTATTGGACTAAATGCAGATACAGGTGTGCTTTCATTAAATAAAACAGAAAGCGGCGGAGAGTCTAACGTTAATTTAATTCCAGTTATGACAAGTAATACAGCACCAAGTGGAGTAGTAAGTGCAAGTGCAGAATCACTTTCAAACGGGCCTGCATATCGAGCATTCAATGGTACCACGAATTCTTGGGAAGACAGATGGTTTGTAGAAGACTTTGTATCAGACACATGGTTACAATATAAATATGATAGCCCAGTAGTAGTTACATCATATGAAATACACCCTGTCTTTGGTGACAATGGATTAGAAGAAACTAGAGCACCAAGAGATTTTAAATTCCATGGAAGCAATGATGGAGAGACATGGAATATGATAGGACTAGAAGCTGCCATATCAGGATGGAAAGCAGGAAATCCCAAAAGATTTTTCACGCAAAATAGAACAGCTTATCAATATTATAGATTAACAGTTCTTGCTAACAATGGAGATAAATCATTAGAGATTGGTGAATTAAAAATGCTTGGCCCTTCATTAGAATACACTAATCAAGGAGAATGGATATCCCAAGAGATTGATTTAGGAAATGACTTCTTAGAGCTATCAGCTATTGAAGTTGTAGGGACAGGAAATATTAAAGTTTCAACTAAGACTAATAGTGATTCTGATTTTATAGAATTGGATGGGAAGAATATTAAGTCAAGGAATGGAAAGAAACTGAAATTAAAAGTGCAGTTTAAAAATGGAGAAGTTCTTCCAACTATTGATTCTATTAAAATTAAATACAAAATCCGCCCATTGCCTAATCGTGTATCAGACTTAGAAACGAGTATCCATATAAATCTTAATAAGCATAATTTAAGAGTAAATTCTCTTTTGGATAAAAAACGCTATAACATGAAAGATATGATTATAGATGATTTTGGTGATAACTCAGGTATTGACGTTGAAAAATCTGAGAATATTACATACGATAAAAAGAAGCATAAGGTGAAGCAAAGTAATGCTCAACAACCAGCTACATTTATTACAGTAAGCGAGCAATTAGATATGATGCCAAAACTATTTCTATTGTCAGGGATATCCGGAAAAGCAACGAGAGAAAGTGGATGGATAAAATATCCTGAAGCCCCTCTGACTTCCAATACATCTAATAGTTTAAATGTTATTTGGGAGACATCTATAACTAACTTCAAAGGAACACAGCCTTGGCAGGTGTTTGATGGGAATGAAGAACTTAGTGCAACTCATGCACATTACTATTACAACTGGCGCAACTACTATGTGGGATTAGATTTTAAAGATAGTCCAAAACATATTGAGAAGGTATATATATCTTCCGTTAGTCTTGTAGAATTTCAAGTTATCTGTTCCAATGATAAAACAAATTGGAAAATTGCTTACTCTGGAAATCATGGTGCAATTGAAGTAAATGGAAGCCCAACTGCGACACCGAAAGAATATGAGTTTGATAGCATTGGTTCCTATCGATACTGGGCTATTCGGACAATTACCAGTGTTCCTAATAATTGGCATGGTACTATGAATGAACTTGCATTCTTTGAAAATAAAGATCAAGACATTATGACACAAGATCCCTCTAAATCGGAAGGATTAGAATATTATGTGTCCCGAAATAACGGAGAAGATTGGATGAGAATTGAAAAAGATAAGCTGGTTAGTTTAGATAAACTCCCAGAGGGTAAAGAGTTAGTTGTTAAAGTCGTTCTGAAAAGCGGGGAAGAACTTCACGCTATTTCATACTCATGGCTATAGAAAGGATGGTGCGAAATGGATACTATTAGTTATGGTATTGCGAATAAAGCCAAGGATGCAGAATCTAGCTTACGTAATCAAACATTATCTGACGGTGTAGAAGGTAAATTCATGAACGTAAAAGAACGTATTGATAGCTTAGAAAAGTATTTAGAAGGGTTATCATTACGAGCAAATAAGCTTATTGTTCATGATGCAGTGAATATTATGAAGGCACATGCTAAATTAAATAGCATTGCCAAAACAACAAAATATAATATGCAAAATATGATGTTTGATGATCTCCTTGATGCAAGTGGCATTGATGCAGATAAAAGCTCAGGATACTCACATGACACACAATTTGGATTCATTCAATCGAATTCAGAAGCACCTTGTATAATTGAGACAGTGGCTGAAACAGTGCAAAGTTCTCCAGAGAAAGTAATCCTTCTTGCAGGGGAGCAGAAGAAAGAATTTAATAAGTATGGGATGAAGTTTAATGGTTCAAATTCTCATATCGTTATACCTGGATGGACGAGTGGACCTTCTACGGGAACATTTACATGTGAAATAACCGTTACATTGAATTCAACCAAAAACCAATGCTTTGTTGCTTTTAATGAAGATAATATCTTGTGTGGCTATTATGAAAATAAACTTCAGTTACGAGTGTTATCTTATGTTATATGGGGTCCAGCGTTGGAAGCAGGAAGAGATTATAAACTTCGTTTTGTAATCGAGCGCACAGACAAAAGTTACTTTCGAATCTATGTAGATGGAAATCTTGTGGCAAATGGAGAGACGGCAAATCTCATACCATTGAGTGCTAATTCATGGTCAATTGGACAAGAAACAGATGGTGGTTCTTATTCAGATTTTGTCGATGGAACATTGGCAAATATTCGACTATGGGAAAAAGTTGCAGATACTGTTGGTACAGAATTATCAGGAAATGAAGAAGGGCTGCTCTTATACTATGATTTTGCAGAAGGTGAAGGAACAGCAGTTATTGATAAGAGTAGCAACAGAAGAAACGGTCAAGCTCAAAATGCAATCTATGTAAAAATTCGTGGGAAGAATATAGCAAGGGATGCTGATATCCAAGCAACTGGCGAAGGATTCTTTCGTGGTGATAAAAGCGGAATGACAGATGGAAATAAAACTAACTATGTTTGGGATGACAGTTCGAATGGAACTGATGACGGTTTTTTATGCACATTTCCTGAAAAACGAAATATAGGTTCTGTGATTATTTATGCTGACCCTACTTGGCCCGTTTGTTCAGGAAAGCTTCTTGTAGATGGTATTGTAGTTGCAGTAAACCCAAATAAATTTATAACTTGGGAAGTCCCTGTGGATAAGGCTGCACAAAAAATCGAATTCATTCGAACTACTACTGGCGTAGATCAAGGAATTGCTGAAGTGGAAATTTTCGAAGCCAATAGTAATAATGAGTTAGTCCAAGATGGAAGCTATCTCATTTCTCGTGACAATGGTGAAACATGGACCCCGATTACACCGGAAAAATTGTTCTACTTTGACAATAAGACAATCCCAGCAGGTACGCAGTTAAAAGTAAAAGCTATCATTCCATCAGGCATTAAGCTATTAAACTACGCTCTAACATGGGCATAAAATAAAGGAGAGATTAAATATGGCTAGAGAACGTATTTCATTTGTATCAGATGATGTAAGAAAAGAGGAAACACTAGAATCTAAGATTCTATCAGGAGAAATTAACGCAGAAAGCTTTAAAAATCTATCTGAAGAAGAACAATTGAAGGTAAATCAGATTTTATTCAATATAGCTTCAGAGAAAATAAATCCTAACATTGGATCATCCACACTAGAGTTTGTGTTGTTTGGTTTTATGAGAATAATGAATAAGAAAGTAAATGGCTTAAGTCTTTCAGTAGATGAGAAAGAAATTGAAGAGAATCTAGAGCAGATTGCAAAAATGCATCAAATTACAGACGCATCTTTAGCTAAGTCTGACTGGTTATTTGATTATATGGGATATGCAGAAGCAAAAGCGAAAGAAATATTAGAAAACAGAAAAGAACATATAGATAGAAAGCAAAATATCATGGGAACAGCTTAACAATGGCTTGCTATGAGTTTTGTATCTAGAGTTTAATCAGTATATAATTTATTACAATCGCAGAAGGGAGGTTATTCTGTGAAGTTACAAACAGGAGATATTGTTTTAGTGAAAGGCAATACACCTATTATTTCTAGATTAATAAATTGGATTACAGGATCAGATTATACACATGCTGGGATAATAGTAGCAGATGGTTTAATACTAGAAATTGATATTAATAAAGATTTAGCTATACGTCCGCTGAAGCATGAGGTATATGATATTTATCGTTATACAAAGGGACTTACTAGCGAGCAAAGAACAAAAATTATTAAACAAGCAATTCGAAGAGCAAAGCTCAATAAAGGTTATGATTGGATACATATTATTTCATTTGCATTGCAAAAGATATTTCGTATTTCAGCAACTTTTGAAGAAGTAAATAAAGTTGTTTGCTCTGAAATTGTCGATTATATTTATAACGATATTGGTATTGATCTTGTTCCGAATTGTGCTGATGGAGATGTAACGCCTGAACAATTGGCGACCTCGCCGTATCTAACAAAGTTGTTTAGCTGCAAACAAGTAGCCTAACATATATAAAATATAATTAAGGGGTGGAAGTAATGAGTACTTTAGAATCTCGATATTCCGTACAAGTATTTGCTACAGCTGGTGATACAATTGCACCAGGTAAAGTGGTTGGATTAAATTATACGATAGAGCAAGGAAAAGTAATCCTATCTTGGGACGCATTAAAAGTGAACGCTGATGGATCTGTTCTTGATGACTTACAAGGTTATCGTATTTTTAGAAAGAAAACAGCAGGAGCTACGTTTGCATTAGTTGGATCAGTTGGTGCATCAGCAACTACATACACTGATAGTGGTATGAAAGATGGTGCAAGTTATATTTATGCTGTTGCTGCATTTGATGATGAAGCATTACCACAAGAAGGTGAAAAATCAGCTGAATTAGAAGTAAAAACAATTCCTTCTATTCCAGTTGGCGTCACTGCTACAGCATTTGATGGTAAGATTCGAATTGACTGGCAATCAGTTAAAAATGAATCTGATGCAGAGCTTAATGAAAATCTTGCTGGTTATAACATTTATCGCTCTACAAAAGATGGCGTGGAATATTCTAAAATTGGTGCAACAGGAGCTACTGAGGCAACGTTTGAAGATACAACTGTTGAAAATAATACGAAGTATTACTACGTTATCACATCTTATGATAATACACTGTAAAATAAAAAAAGGCATACCTATGTGGTATGTCCTTTTTTATGTTATACTGTTCTTACATTTAAGGTTTGTAATGCCTTTCAAGGACAGGAGGGTGTTTTTTATTTATATAATTCAACACGAAGACATATGGATTGAGAGCACAGAACCAATCAGTTGGACTCAGAAATATAACAAGACCCTGAACTATAGTAATTTAACTATAAATAAGGATACATATAATGATTTTCAACCAACATATTTACAGTTTTATTTAGATTCAGAAGTTCCCATTCAATCCATTACTATGAAAATAAAATTTGCGAATCGACTTACAAAAGCACAGGTAAAGCATTGCAAAGCTTGTAGATACGATGAAAAGAGAAAAGAATGGGATGTAGTTAAACACACTATTGATCAAAAAGAAAAGACTATTAATCTTTCTGTGCAATCAATAGGGGTTTATTGTATTTTTGTGAATCATTACTGGTATTCAAGCTTTACTCAAAGACTTGCAGAGGAATACCCGTTATGGAGTAAAGTTAGACAAGATAATGAAAGTACCGGTCAACAGTTCTTAAATTTCTTTGGTATTGAGTTAGAAGAAGTTCAAGATTATTTAGACTGGATTCAAGAACAAAAATATATTCATACCGCTGATATTCATACTTTAGACTGGATTCAGTTATATAAGATTCCTCAGATCAAGCCTAGTGATAACGTGAGGTTGTTTAAAAAGAATAATCTTATTGAAGTGCCTATTTTAGAAACATTAAAAGAATTCTTTTATAATGATAAAAATCAAGGTGCAATTATTGATTATAGTGAGATGAAACTATATACAGTACAAAAATATGGTGAAATAATTATTAAAACAAAACATGAACAAGGTCATGTGGAGGTTGTTATTACACCTATTGATTATCATATTTGGAATGTATTTGATGAATTTGGCCTGCTATTAGGTGTTCAAAGGATGCATCTAGAAAGAAACGCAGACTTTAAGGAAAGAATTTTAGATGTATTTAGGTATCCAGCAGGTTCACACGATATAGGGTTAACAAATGGAATTGCAAGAGAATTGAATTTCATTCAAAGAAAAGATCGTTCTAACAAAAAATTAATTTGGAAAGATGATTCTAAAGATTTCTTTTTGAAGAATAAATCAGGAAAGTATATAGATACTCGTACATTACGTGTAGATAATCAACCATTAACAGATAAACAATTTTATGTAGATGAGCATTTAAACGTAAGAATATATGCCATGAAAACCGGTAGGTCACATGAAATTAGTTTCATCTATGGGATTAAAAAATACCAATTATACGATAAAAATAAAGGAGATGTTCATAAAATTCTATTTCAATCAGATGGACAGGCAACCCCTACGTTGCTGAATTGGGTAGAGTATATTAATACGGTAGCTCCAGTAATGTGGAATCATTTCAAATGGGATGAAGGGTACTGGGATACCATTGATAAAAAACTCACAGGATTGGGGTATGTACCAAATATGTGGGATTCTAATATCGACATATGGAAAGATTATCAATTGGACTCTAATATATAAAGGGGGTTTAGGAGTGTCAAAAGCAAAATATAAAAGAAATGCCATACATTCAGGTATTGGAGATAATGATGATCTATTTACAAAAAGCCCTCAGAAAGAAGATGTTGTAGAAGATTTTCAATACGCTGCTCGTTTACGTGGGAAGAAAAAACACGAGACAATGATTTACCCAGAAATTCCTTTTGAATATGGAATTAGCTATGACGGGAGATTGTTAGAGAAATATAACGAAAAACCTTATCAGTTTGAAGTAAACGCACATCCTGAAAAGACTCTTGCTTACGAAATCGAAGAAACAAAAGAGTTACCGGTAAAAAGACTATGGGAAGCGAAAGCTTGTTTTGAAGCCGAAGTTTGGCGATTAAACATGCAGTACTCCTTTAACTGGAAAGGTCATACAGGTATTCGAGATAAGCGAACAGCTGAATATGCTGTTGATTGGAAAGGCATGTACAAACTCGAAGATTATGGAGATGTAAAAGACTTATTTACATCTGATAAAGGTATTTATATTGGATACAATGACAATCAAACAACTTGGCATCTGTCTGGTGATGGGAGTTATGTATTAGATGGTCTAAATCGTCCATTTTTCTCAGGTGTCATTTCAAGAAACATGATGTCATGGAATGCATATGAAACAGAATTTGATTTCAAATGTATTAAGAATGATGGCGCAGGCATTTTCGGACAAACATTAAGATATGACTGGAGTACAGGGGGATTTTTTAGTTCCCCTTGTTGGGATGATGATGTTGTTGGACTAATCTTCCAAGCTAAAGATCCTAAGAACTTTTATATGATGCTTTGGGAAGCAGAAGAACGTATACATATGTCTTCTCGTGCTGCAAATGACTTAGATGGTATTGATATTTTCAATGATAAAGATACCTATATAGATAGGTCTGTTATTAAAGGAAACAATAGCTGGTCCCATTATTGTGATAACATGGGATGGGGGAAACAGCACAAACGTATCTATAAAGTAACAAACGGTGTTATGCGAAGAGTATGGATAGATGATTTAAGCAACGGATTTGGTTGGACTATGTTTAATATGCATGGTATTAAAATTAAAACCAATGGTAGTAATGTGCAAATATTTGTTAGGCAAAACAGAGGAGCATCTTATGTAAAATGCTATGATTTTAATACTGAATGGGGACACGGTAGTTTTGGGATGCTTAACGTGTCACAAGCTGTTGAATTCCATGGTGTTAAAGTTACAGAATACAAGATTATTGAGGGACGTATTCCTGAGTCTGGATGGTATACAACTGACGAACCAAATAAAAGGATAGCAGATGTAGCAGCATGGTATGTAGATAATGATGCTGGATTCAGGCGAAAGTGTGACGCAGCCAATGTAAGGTATGGCGATGTAGATATCTTTTATATAAATGGATACACACGAGTTGCTGAAAATGGAACAATAGATGTTGCAGGCAGGAATGGGCCAATCACAGTACACGCTAAAGACTACACTACATGGAAAGACTATAGTGGTAGATTTCCTCAGAACTACAGTGAATACTTTGAGTTCAATGGGATAGGTGATCAAATCCTTGCAAATAATGCACAGGATTATGTTAGCGAAAAGATGAACCTACCAGGATTTATTATGGATGATATAAGTGGACAGGTAGTAGACCCTAAAACAGGGACGCTAATCATTACAGGGAAAACTGGACAAATTATAGCCCGAAATAACAATCCACCTGATGCAGGTAAAAAATATGCAAAATGCTACGTACGATGTGGAATAGTAGAAGTCACCCCTGATCATAGAGATTTCAATACAGCTCTAGTTGTGTTTGACGATATTAAAAAAGTATTTAGGGATGACTACAATGAGTTCTTTAATCGAGAGGACTACATTAACAAAAAAGAAAAATATGAATTAGTTAAGCCAGTTAAGAAACCTAAACCTGTTCCGCCAGATGTGGAGCCTGAAGAATCAGATGGTGGATGTAGAATTGATGATCCAGTAGTTAAACCACCTGATGAAATTATTGATGAATGTTGGGATGATTTTGATTTCGATGGAATCAGATTAGTCATGTGGAGCTGTACGTTCCCAATTGAAAAATTGAAGAAGACTTTTGAAGAAAAAGTATTTGCATATAACGGATGGGTAACATTTAATCCGCTAGCTTCCTTTAAGCCAAACAAGTGGACTTACTATAAAATGACACCAATTGAAGCTACAATAAACCCTAAGTACGATAAAGTGAAATGGGCAAACAGAGATGATTTCGATAGGATTCCAGTAGGGACAAAAGTCATTGCAAAAACAACAGAATGGTATAAAGCTATTTTCCCGGCAGATATAAAAAACTCTGGCATTATAACAAGTGATAAAGATTTGATTTCACATATACCACCATGTCCTGAACATTTTTATCATCCCATTGATAAAGAAGACAGAATGCCTGATACTTTTGAAGTTATTCACTTTTTACTAGATGCATTTTCAAATAGCGCTGATGTTGTAATGTGGTATGAAAGCAATCCAACATTAACAACAGAATCAGCAGATAAACGACCAGAATCTCTTGCACAAGAGGGGAAATCTGGCATGCCAATTGTATTAACATCTAATGAGAATGATAATATCGTTATTCATTGTAAGGAGAATCCACGTTGGGTTCCTTGGTCTTCTGGTAAGTATATTGGATATGGAAAAGTAAATGGAAAGCGTCCGTTCTTTGGAGATGGATCAGGGAAAGCTGATATGGTGAATGTATCTACAGAAGTTGTATTTTTCCCTGACAATTTAGACATGGAGACATTAAAAGGTCCGTTTATTGACATATACGACAAAGATTTTCCTAATAATCCTAGAGTGAAATATAAGCTGAATCCAAAGGGAACAAAGGTAGATTTCTTTTCAAATCATACTGATGCATACAACTGGTATACAGATTGGTACTCCAATTGGGTGGAATCGAAAGAAACCCTACAAGCTAATATGAGTGATATCACTGTTGTAGAAAATCCATTAGAGCTGAATCCGTATGATTCTAATGTTGCAAAGGATTATGATCCTGATAATACATTCATAGAGCGAATTGAAGTAACAAGTAATAATGAGTTTATAAAGGTTTGGATTGAAGAGAAGAAAGGGAAAGAAGATGGCTTATTTGGTTCGTATTACAGATTCCCATTAACTTCACAAACCTATGAACAAAAGTGGCAAGTGCAAGGTGATTATCAAGAATGGACACAATCCTATGAAATTAAATCATATATGGATAAAATCGAAATTCCAGTTCAAGCAAGTGGGGCATTTAAAATACTTTATGTAAAAGTAGGTAATACCCTTATCTCACAAGATAAGAATAATGGATGGACATTAGAAGATGATGTTGTAATACTACACGGCAGCGGAATACGTCCTGGCACGATTAATATCAAATATGCAACAGGGTCTATACATAATGTGTTCCAGATTAACGAATTGGGTAGCTATAAAGAAATCTATTTGAACGGGATTCTATTAGATAATAAAAAGTATGAAATAAAAGACCATACTCTTACGATTAATAAAGATATATTAAATCTATATGATTGGGTTCATTTTCAGTCATATCATATTGATGAGCTTCATGATCCTACTAAGCGTAATTATCTGGGAGAGAAAAAGTATAATCAATTAGATTTTCAAGAAGATATTCCAACCAAGAAAGAAAATCCAAATTACAATGATCCATTCTACGAAGGCTCTTTATGTTTTAACTGGGGATATCGTTCACCAAAGAAACTTCATGCAGATGAGTCCTTTAGCGCTATGTCTATGTTTTTGCCTGAAGATATTCAATTTGATGTAGATGTAGACATGGAAGTCGTGTATCCAGTTGGAAATGCAGTTGATATATCAAACTTTACAGGTGAATGGAAACAATGGGATCAACATCCCGATAAAGTATTTGATACAAAGGGAAATCATATAGATGGACCTGGTGACTGGCATGGTCCACCTGAAAAAGGATATGATAAAGTAATCAATTTAATTAACCAAGGATATTATTCTGGTTGGTATAACCCAAAGCATGTGGAATTAAAAGATTATGCCTTTTCATTTAAAGTAGAATCCAGAACATTATGGGATGATGACCTTTATGGATGTGTATTTAGATTTGATCCTCAAACATGCTCAGGCTATTCCTTTGAATGGGACTCAGGTGGTGCAGGAGTCAATGGTATGGCTATTTATAAGTTAACTTGTAAAAATCCAGATCAAGTAGGAAAAGGACACTTGAATTTTAGTAAAATACGATTAGTACACGACCCAGAATGGTGGGATCCAGATGGCTCAGATAATAAGCCGATTCCTAATCGTAAGTTTTATACTCATGATGTGAAAATTAGCGTAATCGGAAATAAGTTTCAGGTTTATGTTGACGGTAAATTAAAACTTGAAGCTATTGATAAAGAAGACACTTATAAGTCAGGCGCATGGGGACCAATTACGTACTCAAATCCAGACACATATTTTTGGAACTTTTGGTTGCAGACTTATAAAAGGGTGACACCAAAAGAGCGCCCTGGATTTAGAAAACATCTTCAATTCACTAAAAAGCGTAAGCTAATTGAAGGAGAAGAAGCTTTCTATGAACTTGAGTTAGATGAAGAAGTCATGAAAGAGAAATTCGAAAAAGAATATTTAAGCTTCTGTCAGTCAGTAAAATTAGAACCACGGTTTGTTGTATCTATGGAATACTTTATAAGAAATGATGAAAGTGATTACGAAGTTTACTTTAAGGAGTTCCAAAAGATTAGAGTTTTAGAATTGTCTCCATCTATTCTGGAAGTAAACCCTCTCGGTCATACATCTATCCAAGAAGCTGTTAAAAGATATGGCAACTTTGATATATCAAAAAGCATCGAGATAGTGCAAGACGTGTACCAAAACTGGAATAAATATAAGGTGGAAGATTTTGATGTACTTACATTTACTCCTGCAGATTGTAATGCAGGTACAGATTTTGCAGATGACATGATGGATTTTGTACGCAAGTTTAAAGCAGCATCTAATAAAGTAATCATATTTAGTCATGATACGATATCTGGTAATATTAAAAATACAATTAAATTACTTGAAGAGTTCGGGTTTAAGAAGGCTAATTCTGAGCCATATACACGGGGTGATAAAATTACATTGATTGACCCGTCATTCAATTATCCGTACCCACTTACAGGGACAATTGACGTAAGTGTGAGTCACTGGAACCAATGTTTGAATGGGATACCTATCTATAAGTTTGCGCATGAAAATCGACCATGGTTAAGTTATGTTGATAACGTATATTACTCAGAAGCTGGGGATAGCACGTATTATTGTGATGGACGTTTTAGACAACAATTGAGTGATAATGAAATGAAAATATGGGTTAACTTAATGTGTAGAATTGCGCAATGGAAGCCATCTGAAAAACCTAAGATGACTGCATATGGTCAATCAAAATTATTTGCAACAGTGAGGGGACAGAATCCACCTATCCCTGATCCGAATCAAAATAAATATCCTTCTAAGAATGAGCCAACGGTTCCAGTGCTTCAGCCGCCAAAAGAGTCAGATCCAAATGACGGATTTACTGTAAGCTGGAATGGATATATTTATGCACCACAAACAGGGTACTATCGTTTTAAAGTGCAAGTAAACGACGGATTTAGATTATGGATTGCTGATAAATTGCTTATTAATGAATGGCATATTACTTCAGCTGAAGATTTCTTCCCTTCTTATGAAGCTTCTGTATATATGGAAGGTGGTAAATGGTATCCAATTAGGGCGAATTTCTTTGATAACGTAGGACAAGCCGTTATTCGTTTGCACTGGTCTAGACCGGGTAAAGATTTCGAACGCATCCATCCTAAATACTTAACACCTTATCTTGGATACAAGCTATTTGCTCAAGTAAAAAAAGCTAGGCCGCTGCCTTGGCATCTGCTTGTGCACAATGGATATTATTATCATCAAGAGAGGGAGCATTACTTGTATGCAGAGAAAAAAGAATATATAGTAACTCCTGATAAAAACAATAGTATTATGATTCAGCCAAGGCCACAGCAAGGTTGTCCAATCATCGTGCAGGATAATCAAGGTAATACTTTGAGGAAGGTAACATTTTATGATGATAACTGGAATTTAACGTTAGAAAATAAAGAGGTCTTTCATGGAAATGGATATGCAAAATATTATTTAAACTACAAAGGCATTGATAAAGAAACGTTAAAGGTTTATCTAAATGGAAGTCTTATTGAAGCGAATGATTTGATTTTTCATGAGGAAGTTTCAGCTATTGAATTTATGAAAGAAATTAATGTAACTGATATAATAGAAGTGCGTTACATTTTATTATATAGCTACATTCTTGATATAAATGCAAATTTAGAAACCGATTCAGCTCAAATTATTTTACACAATAACTATGAAGAAAATAAGATGAAAAATATGAGAGTCATTTATGAGTCAGCAAAAGAGACGCCTTTCTATCGTGCGAAAGAAATTGTTTTAAATCCTTTATTAACTCATAACCACACTGGATTCTTATATCTATCTGAAACAGGAGAGCAAGATGCAAAAACAATACAAGCTCACTTATCAGATAAAATAATCTCTAATTCAGGGAAGGAGAAGGTTCTTGTAACTGTTAGTATTTTAGACAAATACAATAACCCTTGCCCGAATAAAATAGTGAAAATTTATCGAGACGATAAGCCAATAGATGCAGAGTTTATTACGAATGAAGCAGGTGAGGTATATATTTACGATACACCAGCTCCACCAAAAGGCTTGATTAGTATATACCGTATAGAATGCAATGATCTGCGAAAAGAATTGCTATTAAACTATTATGCAGAAAATAAAAAAGAAAGACTCTATATCGATATAGTTGCTCCTAAATTGGCTATCTTATCAGGTGTAGACGACTATTCGACTATTAAAATGACACTAAGAGATTCTAGTTGGAATCCTGTTATGAAAGATAAAAAAATGAATGTTGAATATAGAGATACACATGGGAATGCACGTAAAAAAGAAGTTATAACAAATGATTTTGGACAAGCTGAATTCATATTAAGTGGTTTAAAAGAAAAGCATGGTGAAATTATGATTAAAGTCTCATATGATATGGGTTTTGAGCAAGCAGCGAGCTATGTATATATAAAAGTCATTGGGGGATAAATTCCCCTTTGGCTTTTTCTCATATAAAAGGAGGTTCTTTCATGTCTCTTGAAAGAGAAAAACAGGGGTTAGATTTGCATGATTATAAAAGCAAACTCTCTAATAATACCTATTCTATGCGTTTAGGAAAAGAAGTGCCAGAAGGTGATGTTAATCTAGCTTATATTCATGTGCCAAAGGTACAGATTGAAGAAAATTTATCATTAATTGATACTTCATATACAGCCGATAACGTAATCACAAAAGATCAACTGGAATCAATTGTGGTTGCGAATGAAGCAGGGGAATTGGAATACGTTGATATTGTTAATGAGGATGAAATAAAACCTCGGCCACCTAAAGGAGTATTTCCAAGTGATAAAATTAATGTTACTCGGAAATTCAAAAAGAACGAGTATAAGACTGAAAGTGCTCTTTATTATAAATTCGAAATAGATTTTCATTATGACAGTAAAACCGCTATCGCAAATGAAAAAGGTGTATTTAAAAAAGAAAAATATACAGGGCAGCAAATAGAATTAACGGATGAGAATGGAAACCTGTTAGATGATTCGTATAAGTATGATATTTATGTGATTCCTCATAAGGAAAATCCAAGAATTTATAGTATACAAGTCTATCTTCATAAGAACACAGACAAAAATAATACCATTAAAATTCGCTATAATCACATAGATAAGATCGTAAAAGATTCCAGCATACAAGCTGTAGAAAAAAGCATAGAGTTTTATACAGATAAAAATAATGAAATTCAAGTAGATAAATTATCTAGACAAATGCTTGAAGGTGGCAAGTTGCGAATTATCAATGGTATAAGTGCATTTGATCAAAAAACTGAAGAAGAAGTTCGCCAAGCGTCCATAGATAACCCAGATAAAGAAATTTTTGCGGTAGTCTCTCATAGTAATGGGGAAGGTCATAAAGTGATTGTCGCTCAAAGATCTGAATCAGACCCTCGAACACCTAAAATATTTTCACATCGAATTGTTGCGAAATATAAAAATGACGATGGAAAAGAAATGCAAGTCAGTGTCGGACACATCACAGATTGGGTAATGAATTACGATGCATTGCTTACAAATGAAAAAGAAGAATACACTGGTGAGTGGAAGAACATCGGCTTGGCTCTAGATGGTGGGAAAATAAATGCAAAAGATATGATTGAACTATCTTTACCAATGGGTACACCAAGTGTTCCAATGGATGCCAAATATTTCATCGAAGACGGAAAAGGGAATCTTCTATATAACGTAACAACCATTGTAGATAATAATGAAATTGAAAGCCAAATCAACGAGGTTATGTCGCATGCTGCAGAAGCAAAAGTAAAGCAATTGAATGTGAAACCCTGGAAAAATGCACTTCAAGATAATGTGAAGATTAAAGATGAATCAATCCTCCATCGCTGTACTATTATCCCAGAGCGTCAAAAGACAAAATGGGGATTTACATGGGAAGCAAACGGACAAGGCTTTACGGAAAAGAAGATGGATTATAAAACAAACTGGCAAGTATGTGCAGATGTTGCGTTTAAAAAAGAAAGAGAAACTAAAGTATTAGATGTACTAGATAAAAACAAATGGTCTACGATAGGAATTTCTAATGATTTAAGTAAATGGCAGTACTCCTATATTGCATCTATGAAAAAGAATGTAATTCAGTATTTAGAAAACCAAAATGATGTTTGTGGATTCTACCAAAGAAATGAAATGATTAACGGTAAAACCATTAATCTGATGGAGAAAACAGATTATCAATTTTCTGTAAAAGTAAAAATGGATGATTCCATTGATGATGATTGTATTGGACTTATGTTTCGTGTACAAGATGCACAAAACTATTACATGTTTGTTTGGGAAAAAGATGAAAAATCAACAGCAGAGAAAACCTATACGAAAGAACATGGGAAAGATGTTGCTGGTAAAATACAACCATGTGATCGTGCTATTCTTGACGAATACGGCTTTACTATGAAAACTTTTAGTCCAGTTAATAATAATATGTGGAACACCACTAACAGTAGGGAAGCTTATTTAAGTAGTGGATTTGGAAGAAGTCATAAACGAATTCTAAAAGCTTTACCAAGTGTTTTGCCACCATCTCCAAATCAAGATTCATGGAATAGTGGAAGCAGGTATCCTACAGATAAAACGAACTGTTCATTTAAGGATATAACAAATATGACTGAATCGTATGCCAGTAAGGGCTGGGAGCATGGAAAAGATTATAAGTTAACCGTAGTTGTAACTGGTGATTGGTTCCGTATTTTCATTTCTGATAACCCCGAATCAGACGAGCTAGGACAATTAGTTTGCCAAGCGAAAGATAATACGCATCAAAAAGGCTCATATGGTATTTTTTCTGCTTCTCAGAGAAATACACTATGGTATGATTTTAAAATGGCTGACGTGATTGTAGATACAGTTTGCACAGAGAAAAAAGATATCTTATTAACAGATACGAAGGATAAAAAGCTTTCTAATTATGCAGTAGAGGACTTGATGGCTGCATCCATTAAAAGTAAAGCTAAACAACTAGGCGATGCAACTTATGAGGTCTTCACATATTACGGGAAATCCGATGGTGAATTTACTATTAGCATAGACCCTAGGACACACTTCGTTTATGGGCGTTCCAATGATCCTATTACAGGTAATGTGGTCAGATCAAAGTGGACAACTAAACAAAATGGTCTAACCATAAAAGGAACAGGCTTTATAGAATATCATGCAGATGGACATTATACAATTTCCACTGTTCCAAGTGTGCTCCCTACTGAGCAGATACCATCAACTGTAAAAGACTTCACATGGAATGAACCAGTTCTATTAACTGGAGAGAATGTTTCTATCCAATTAGAGCATCCAAACAAATTAAAGGTTATACCAAAAGTTCCTCCAATACGAGTAATAGGAAAACCCTATACATTAGAGGATAATGAGATATTAAAAGCAGATGGTCTGAAAAGCATTATAGAGATATTTGGTGACATAGGAGTTTATCAGTTTCTTGAAATACCTAAAGATATTCCATTAGATGAAATCTGTTTGCGAATTGAACGTGGAAAAGTGAACGGAATATCAGCTGATGGGACTGCTTCCGTAGAGAATGCAGAGTATCGAGTTAATTACAGGTTTAGATGTACTAAAAATGGATTTATTCGATTACCGGTGGATCAGTTTCAAGATCAAATAGGTGTCAATCGCCTTCGATTAAAAAGCATATTAACTGATAAAGGTGAGCTAAATTCTTCTATTCATGTGGATGTAGTAGCTTGGACTACTTTTCAACAATTATCAGCAGTCCCTTTATTCGCTATTAAAGTAGAAGAGCAAAGAAAAATTGAAATTGAAAAGCCTAGGATTGAGCAACAAAATATAGAACAAGAAAATTGGTATATTCGAGTTAAAAGTGGAAGGTTTTTAAAGAGATTGCGATTGCCTTATCATGAGTTAA
Organism: Bacillus cereus group sp. BfR-BA-01382; assembly: GCF_022663475.1. Taxonomy (NCBI): domain Bacteria; kingdom Bacillati; phylum Bacillota; class Bacilli; order Caryophanales; family Bacillaceae; genus Bacillus; species Bacillus cereus group sp. BfR-BA-01382. Next base: position 65,146 of record NZ_JAKUFQ010000005.1, on the reverse strand, counting down.
ATTCAATAGAAAGACCACCTGAGATATACATTTCGTATCCGCAGCTATTGGGAATGGTTAAATCGCCAAATGATATCGTAGAGGTTGATTTGGAATACAGCCTTCCAGAATATACGAATCAAGAATTCTATAATAATGCTACTATACTGGTAGATAAAGAACGGCCTATGATATTAAATGAGTATTCCATACAAACAAGGTATACTCCTATTTTATTAAGCTCACCAAAAAATACTAGTTATCTAGAAGTATATTCAATTAGAGGAAATAATAAACGAAATCTCCGAGTAGCTGATGTGGATGCAATGAAGGGAATTGTTTATTTATTAGATCGTATAGGTGAGCAAGATGAAGTATATATAAAATACGCATACAAAGAAGAATGGTATACATATCGAGGGTTCGAAAAGAATGAATCGTTTTTCCATTTAGATTTAAATCCAACACCAGGTCATCGTCACACAGTAGCTGAAAATGGTTTCCATAGATGGATTCCTATTGAAAGTGATACAGAGCCATTTAAAGTAAAGAAAGAAGGAACTAGCAATCTAGAATTACTAGTAAAACAAATTCATGTGTACATATGCCCTTCTGCAGTTAGATTAGTTGATTTAGCTAACCCTAGTTTGCATGGCAAATTTGTAACAGGGTCAGTTCGTAAGAAGGTACTTTTCCATACAGATGAAGAGTTTTGGTTTAATCAAAAAGACCAGAAATATAATCCAACCTTGCTTCGATTAGGAAAAGCAATGCTACAGTCCAATAGCACATCAAAAGACAACATAACCATTCTTGATACAAGAACAAAGGGTGGAGGACTGGATGAATCTTTATCAAGGGAAATTATTAAACAAGTTAATAAAGAGTCACTATACCATTGGGACATTGGCTACTTTGATGGAGAAGCTTACCAAGAGAATGGGGTTATAATTATTAGGCTTCCAAAAAGTATATTGAAATCAGAGGATAATCCTAATGGATTTATTGAATCCGAAATACAAGAAGCCGTAGCCAAACATAAAGCTTATGGTACATTGCCTGTTATTGAATTTTATAATGAATTCAAGCAGGAAGATGATTATAATATTCTTCCAAATCATGAGTTCTTATATAATCAGCATATAGGATATTATAATAGCTCTATAAGTAAAGGTTCGTTTGAAGTAATTAATGCATTCTTAGGAACAGGGGATAATTATGCTTTACGTATCAATAATGATGCTGAGTATGGCATTACTTTACCTGGTCACTTAATCAATCATAGTACATATGGAATTGAGATTAAAGCTATAAAAGAGCAAATGGCAACAAAGCGTAGTTTAGGTCAGTTAGAGATATCCTATGATGATGGGACGAAAGAAACAATTGAGTTAGCGCAAATCAATCAGCCTCAATGGATGGTTTACAAACAATCAATAAAAGTAAAGTCTAGCGTACATAAGATTGATATCATCTTAAATAAATCTAAAGACATCCGAAAAGGATCGCTTCTTATTGATTACGTTAAACTAAATGCAATGCCAGTGATATCAGAAATATCTACAGAAATATATGAAATCTAGTGGTTAATGTAATGCATTTCATGATAAAATATTGAAAGGGAGGTATTAAAATGCCTATATATAATTCGAAAGATTTAATACCATTTGTAAATATACTTGAAAAACAGATAGATGAAATGAATCAAAATTTGAGCGATTGGAATAGAGAGAAGTATAAAATTCTAAACTTGCCTTCTAAGTTAGATACTGCTTCAACCAATGCATTATCAGCATTAATTCGTGCAGATGAAGCTTTAACAGAAATATCTACTGCTTGTTTTGAAAGTACCGCTAATCGGGGAAAACGTCTAGAAGATACACTAAACCAATTGAAAAATGAGGTTTATAAAATAGCATCCAGTATTGGTGAGAAAGGGGATACCAGTGGTGGTGAGCTGACAAAAGGAGTATTCTTTGAAGAACTCAATAATGCTATTGCTTCTGTGGATGTAAATATAGATGACGGATTGAAGTTAGATTATAGATTACGTCAATTACAAGAGATGGCACTTGCAAATGTAGAGAAAATTAATAAAGAATTGTTTATACCACATAAGTACAATATTGATATAGAAGCTGAAAGTTTTAGTATCATAAAGTCAAATGGCATATCTTTTATTGATGGTGATGTGAGTGTATTAACCTCTGATGGCATGCCCGCTCGTGATGAATATAATCGTTTTGTACAAGGTACTATCACAGAAAAGGGTATCGTAACACTATCTACAACAGCGCAAAAAGGATGGGTATTATATTTTCCGGTGAGAATGCAATTTAAAGATATCCCTGAAGATTTCTTATATATTTTTATTCAGCAAATGGTTCAGAAGAATAGCAAAGTTACACAAATTTTATTTGATTTAGAAGAAATCGTAAAGTCAGTCCAAGAAGATATGCAATCCATGAAGGGGGCAAACTGGACAGCTGATTTTTCTATTATGAGAAACCATCAAGATGTAGTTAAAGAAGGAATTACACCAAAAGGTTTACAAGTTCAAGTGCAAGATGGAATGGCTAATGTTACTTTTTCATATGCAGATCATCCTCATTTAAGCCATTTTATTTTAGAGAAATGGGACGAAAATAAAAAATCCTATATTCCATTCGATGGAAAGCAAGGTATCGTGAGTAAATAGACAGCTTCGGCTGTCTTGTTTACTTTATAACCCAGAGAAAGGACATAACATATGACTAAGTTTTTAGATGATTTCTTAATTACAATGCCTACAACTCAAAGAAAAAAGTTAATAGAGTTACTAGAACTTCAGCAAAAAGAAGGTAAAATAAAAACAAATTATGAGATGCAGGCTGAATTAGAGAAATTATTAACAGAATTAGATGGGAAAAATAACGGCCCTACTTTTCAAGCTAGAATGCAATCAAAACAGACGAATTCTAAATCGTATAATGAAAATATGGAGGAAATTGCTTTTGATTTGGCTACATTATTTGAAGCGTCATCTACAATAGATAGGTTTATAGATGATAACAAACAGCTTTCAAAATCTCTATTAGCAACTATTAGAAAAAATGTATACGCATTACAAACAAAAGTAAATCGTTACAAGTTAATTATGAAAAATACAGATGGCTTTGTTGATGGAATCCATGAGCAATTTAAGGCACCAGAGTATATAGAAACTAATGAAACAGTATTACAAAGTCTAAGAAAAGATCGTTTCGATAAATATTTAGACTCCACATTTCTTGCTGAAAATGTAGGTGATGCTTTACAGTTAGCTGGAGTAGAAACCATTGACCAGTTAAGAACGAACTATGGCCGTAAGCTTGCTCATATAAACGTTCTAAATAGAACAGGGTATCCTAGTGAAAATCCTAATCATACAATTGACCAAGCTATAGATGGCTCGCTAAATACATATTGGGCAGAAAGTATTTTAGTGGATCAACCAATTAAACAAAATATCAACGACTTATGGAAAAATGACTATCAAGAAGTTCCCAAGGATGGGGCGTTATGTGAGTTGGAGATAACTTTGAATGGCGTTACTACTGTCTCAGATATTCATTTTGAACCATTTTGTGCATATCCATTAGAGATTGTTAGCATCTATGGTTATGAAACAGAAGATATGAACGGAAAAATGTACGAATTAATTTCTCTGAATCATATCAACCCTATGCAGCGAAACAAAAAGTCAGTAAACCTTATGACATTTCAGTTTCCATCTGTTGATGTATCTAAAATTAAAATACTACTACGACAAGAAAACTATGTAAGTGAGAATTTTATTGTCAACAAAGATGAAGAACAAAACATGCAGCTATGGAGAAAATTATCATCTTCAGAACAATTGATCCCAGATTACAAAAATCCTAATGAAACCATTGCGGAATTTGATAAAAAGAATGAGATTACTGGTTGGTCTGTTTATTTAGAGAAATTAAAAGAATGGGCTCTTAGTGTCAATGAAAGTGGAGTACTAGAAAGTGCTAAGCGTGCAATGGAAGCTATAAGGATGGGTGACTATAAAAACCCAATGCTCTTGAAGTTGCAAGCATTATCAAAAGATAAAGATAACGCTATTAATAATGATGAGGAATTAAAGAAAAGCTGGAAAGCAGTTAATAAGATTTCATATCTATATGGTGCATACAATATATCAATCTTTGGACGTAAGTACAAAAACCATTCAATAATGGTAACCGAGCCGCTTCCCTTATCTAGTAACGCAAATAAGATAGGACTAAGCACGGTTGAAAAGCATCATCATCTTGAAATAGATAATGCAGTAGCTGATCCAATTACAAAAGAGCTCGGAAGCATAAATACAGCTCAAATTACAGATATAGAATACTATATAACGTATAAGAAAAATCCTAATGCATCGGATTGGATTCCAATTTTGCCAAATGATAAAAAATACGTATATGGCGAACTGTTATCTGGAGATATGATACAAGGAGATTATCCAGAATTCAAAGGACACTCTTTAATTCAATATAGTTTTAGATTCCCAATCGTATCAAATAAGACAGTCGTGTTAAGGAGAAATGGAGTGCCTATGGATCCGCAGACATATATTATCTCAAACGATGGGAAGAAGATAGGAATCTTTAGTAAGTACTACTCTGCATCTAGTATTTATACTGTCGATTATAAGCCAACAGATGAAGCGTATGTAGTTGTATTAGATTATGAAAATAACATTACACCAACCCAGTATATAGATGTAAATGGAGATACAGGAGAAAGTTTTGAATCAGCGGATTTCAATAATGCAATTGAGCTGAAGCATAGCCCTTATTTATTTAGAAATTCTCTTTTTAAATACAATGAAAAGGAAAATCGCTATGCTCAAAACGAAAATAAAACACCTGAATTCCCTATCATTGTTCGTGTAAATGGTGAAGAATTTAAAAACATAACAAATCATGCTACAAACACATACGACACTGAAAGACTCACTGAAAACGAAGGAAAGACCTTTGCGCAAATAGGGAAAACAATTGTTTTCGGTAAACCTATTGATGGAGCGAAAATTGAAAACATTACTGTTGATTATTACTACGTGACAACTGATATTAGATTAAAAGCAATCCTGCGTCGAAATAGCATGGAAGATGAGTCAGTTACGCCAGCTTTATATAGTTACAGTATTAAGTGTCAATCATACGATCAGGAGGTTTAATATGAGTAAGCCAATCAAAAATAACTCTCAGATGCTATATTTGCAAGCTCGTCAATTGTTTGAACGAGCAAAGCAAAAATTTGAAGATAACTCTATTCAGTCAGAGCCAAAGCTGATTGCATCTGTATTTAATTCATTTCAAGAATTCTTTACTTCTGTAGGGAAACCAAATATGGTGCCTCGTTTTGCTCCAGAAGGTGGCCCTCCTTGGAGTGAAGATTTTAATCAAATGATGATAGAAATTAAACAAGATCTTGAGCTATTGTTTCAGGAGATGGATATCATAGGGCGATCATTGTATACAGATTTTAATCACAATACTGTGCAGCATGAAATTCTTAATAATCAATATGAAAACATTTTTGATAAAATGAGGGATTTAGAAATCTATGCAGAGAAAAGTGAAGATGATATCAAATTTGGCAGAGATGACTTTTTAAATAAAGAAAAGATAGACTATAGCCGTATCGTAGGAAAGCCATTAGAAATAGTAAATGGGGCTGTAACATTGCCTCAAAAGAGTAGAGAAAATGTCGCTCTAGATTCTAGTGTTACTATTATTGCCGGTAATCGTAAGCAAGATAAGTTTATTATTGGCACTGAATCAAATGGATTTCCAGGTAACAATACAGAAATACATAGTGTTACGGATGATATTCTAACAAATAAGAATTATATTCCTACTTTCTTAGGAGAAGAAAACAATCATAGTGATTATTCAGCTGTCTTAGATGGCTCGCCTAACACATGGTTTGAATATGAAAAAGTAAATGTCCGAGAGCATGATAAAGTGCGTGTGGCAAAAAACTTAGGCTGGAATTATCAAGTGCATGGCAATCAAACCATACAATGGGCTGAGGATGCAGATAATGGCAGCTTAAAACTACATATGCAAATTATATTAAAAGAGGAAAAAGTTATTAATGAAATCAATTTGAATATGTATACTCCTTCTAATTATGGAGCAAAGACAGCTGTTATTAAAAATATTTTAGTATCTGATGGGAAGAATCAGCCGAAGTCAGTCCTACCTAAAGACAAAAAGGAAAATCAATATCAGTTTCATTTTGCACCAGTAAAAGCAAAAGTAATCTCGATCCTATTTGAGCAATCTCATAAATACATTACAGATATAGGTCATATCTTTTATGAGAAGAAAACACAATCAGAAGATAAGTCTGAATACGCAATGGATATGGCTACTAAAAAATATAAATATGCACCTCGTGTAGAAGGCCCATTGATTTCTCTTGAAGATTTAGGTATAGAAGTAAAAGTAAATGAGAGTAGTGTAGAAGCGAACTATCCTCTATTGGGTGAAACGAATATTAAAGCAACAAGTATTGGTGAAACAATCAATCGCCTTATGAATAGTATTGATTTAGATACTATAGATATGGGAGTAGAAAAATTTGAAGGATTCAGATGGTGCATAGGAATTAGGGATATAGAGATATGGTCATGTGAGTATGAAGAAGAAGGAGAGCTAGTTACGTTTCCATTTTTCTTTGATAAAGCACTAGATAAAATATCTTTAAATGTAAATCAGAATATCCCACAAATGTTCTCTGAAAATCCTGAGTTATCTTATGAATGGTTAAAGTATTTTATCTCTATAGATGATGGAACTACATGGCACCCTATAACACCGCTGCAGCATCAAGTGCTTTCTGATGAACAGCCACCAAAGATATATACAGTCCGAACTGTAGAAAGTTCCAAGCAAAAATTAGAACAAAAAGATGCTTATTTAGAATCAGAATATCCTGTTTATAGCTTGCGACTAAAGGTGTTAGGACGTAGACCAAATGATTACACTGTAGAAGGATTCATGCTTAAAGACTATGCTTCAGCACCACAATCAGCAAATTCATTCTTGCAAGCCAGTCCTATACTAACAGGGTATAATTTTAATTTACAAACTATAAGTACGGTTTCAAATAGTTACGAGAGTGAAAAGAGTTATAAAAAAGCAAATACAATAGCTCCTGATATTATTTATAAAGAAACTCCCGATGATCCAATTACCGAAACTATTGAACCATCAAATCTAAAGATTAGTATTCTTAATAAATCAGCTCAATGGTGTGATGATAAGGATTTAACACTGAAATGCAAAGCAATAAGTAACAATAGTTTATCAAAAGCTGAATTATATATTGGACCGAAGAAAAAAGAAACCAAAACCATTTCAGGAGCAGAATCAAATTTTGAATTTACGATACCAGCGCTTATGCTTCCTAAAGGAACTACAACCATTTCAGTGAGAGCATACGACCAAAAAGGTATGGCATTTGATGTATGCATATTTGAAGTTGTAACTTGTGACAATATGCCAGAAGAAGATAAGCCAGTTGAACCGGATAAGACAAAGGGTATGTCAATTATCTTAGATAAATATCCAATAACACTATGTGAAAATGATCAACTTATCTTCTATGGAAGTGTTCAGGCCTCATCCTCCATACGTAGCATTAGTTATACTATAAACGGCATATTATTTGAACCTGAAGAAGCGGTATTGCAAGCAATGAATACTAGTAATTCAAAGGTAGATCTTATGGAAATAGAGGATTTCGGGGAATGGTTAGATGCTTTTGAAGAACAAGAAGGATGTGGCTGTAAAAACAAAAAGAAACAACCAGTTTCTATACAAGAAATGCCAGCGATCAGTATCATGGGCATTAATGAATCTAGCATATACGTAAAAGTCCCTTATCAGAAACTTACTGATTTAGGTATTAAAAAAGGTGACGCTGTAACAGTTAGCATAACTGCATATGATACTCAAAACTTATCTATTAACAAAAGCTTTTCATTTGTAGTGGAAGACTGCCGTAGACCAGATACAAATCATGAAGGCAAAAAGAGAGTTCGAGATTGCTATAAATTAGAGGACATTACTCTTTATTATTATCTTTATAACGACAATGGCTCTCATGAGATTAAAATGATACATATTCCAGCGTCTACGCTGCCTTTAACATTTTTAGATAATGGGGCAGGTGCAAAGCTTGCAATAGGATGGAGTAAGCAATTTAGTGGCCCTGTACTAATGTTAGCAGCAGGAAATGATGAATCAAAACAAGCTTTTCAAATCCATGCTATTAGTTTGCTCTATTCGGATTATTATGATGACCCACATGTGATTTGGCCAGTAGGCATAGGAAAGACACATGGGCAAGTTTCAAACATAGAAAAAATCCTAGTAGGAAGCGACAAGAATGATGCAGATTGGTTCCCTCAAACAATCCAGGGTGATTTTTCTTCTGCTCCAAGTCTAGGGGAAAAAGGGAGTTATGTAATACCGGTTTTTGAAAATGATTGGATTGATCATGCTTGTGATACAATGAGTGATTTTAACCCTGATACATTTACTTATCAGCCATCTGGAAATATTTATTCATGTAATTTAGTAACTCATATTTTAGTTCAGTATTACAATGATGTAACGAATAAACTTGAAGTAAGGAAAATATCCTTAACTGCCTATGCATCCAATTATAAATTTACCACTAAAAACGGAGAAGTCGTCGTAAAAGTGGGATGGGAAAAATTCTTTAAGAGCCCTGCGATTCAAATTACCAGTGGCACAGGCAAAGATAATGTTCTAATAACAGCATTAGGTGTGCTCTATAGAGATAGGACAGGTGTAGAGCAAACTAGATGGTCACAAGGAATTCAATATAAGTCAGCTGGAGTAAGCTATCCAGAGCATTCAATAGGGGCTTTGAAATCAGTAAATAATCTTTTATGGCTCCATAATGGTACTGTGGATTACAGTAAAGCACCTTATGTGGGTGGGAAAGATGATGTCATTGTATATCGATTGGACGAAGATTTTATTAAATCGATATGTCCTTCTCAAAACTTTATTGAAACTGGCATTTCTTCAAATGGTCCGGAGATTCAATTTAAAGATGCTCCAAAGGATTTATGTGGAAATAAATATCTAACTCAAGAAGAGAATCCTAATATTAAAGATAGCCTATTTGAAAGCTTAAACGTATATATATCAGACACTTTAGGAATAAAGTCATTTAGTTGTTCTTTAAAAATAAATGGTAAACTTATAAAAGACCCTGAAGTAATAGCGCTGCAAAATAAAAAAGAATTTACTCATAATCTTTCATTAGACACAACTTTACTTGATCCTGGTGATACTTTCTCAATTAGTGTAACTGCAACAAATGAAAGTGGTATTAGTTCTACAAAGGAGCTCAAGCTGATAGCTGTTAATTGTAAAAAAGAAACGCCTGTAGATGTTAATATTGAAGGGAATTCAGATAATATAAAACTTGATTTTTCAAATGTTCCATATTCATTATGCGCAAATAAAGAAAATAATGTTGAAAAGCCTATTCATGTAATCACAGTTAATGTGAAAAGTATTAATAATATTGTTAATGTCTTTTCTGTTGTTAAGATTAATGGTAAAGAGATTTTTAATAATACTGAAAAAATCAATAACCAAAGATATGTATCGAAAACAATTCCTGTTGATACAAATTTAATTAGTAAAAATAATCTAGTAGTTGTTAAGTTTGGTGTCATAGATGAAAATGGAGAAGTAAAAACTGATTCACTTTCATTAATAGGGAATGACTGTACAAAAGGTCCGCTTAGATTTACGACTGCAAGTGCTTATAATACTAGTGACGATAAGACGCGTGCTCGTGGCAAGAATTGCTTTGGTAGCTCATTTGTTAGTGACTTTAAATTTTCTGTGAAAGATGATTTCCATAAGATTAAAAAATTAGTTGTAGAATCAGGGGAATTCAAAAAGGAATATGAATTTACAGGGGAAAAAGATACAGAAGATGTGTACCCGAGAATCCCTATGTTTAAACATAAACTTTTCCCTAGAAAATTAACAGGAAACGCCACAGCTAATGAGATAGGTAAAATTGACATAGTGTTATCTATTAATACTTATGAAAAACTAGAAGATCTATGGTTCCATAATATGAAACAAAATGTAAAAATCCTAATTCAAAACTTAATAGATGCAAAAGTGGATGCTAGAGTTGCAATAATCTCTACAGGTCTAAACCCTGATGGAAAACCTGCTTTCTATCAAGAATTTACTCCTGTGAATGAAATCGATTTATCTAAGGTAATGTCTTTCGAAAGACTCAAAGGCCTTAATAGGAAAGAATTTAATGTCGAATGGAATCAGTTTACTGACCCTACTTTTGGGTTATTTACATTTAACAATAAATACAGACATGATGCAGTAAAACATGCCATTGTTTTTACTTCACTAAATATGTATCCGATGCCTAGTAGACCTGAAAATATCATTCCAACTTTAAAAGAGAATAACATAATCACTAGCATAGAGTACTGGCATAATTCAAATTATCCTACTCATTATAACTATGAGTTTTATACAATTACAAAAGAAACTGGTGGTCTTAATTTTGAAGCTTCTGCAGATTGGATGTTTGACATTTGGTTTAAAAAAGGCGGCGGAATAACAAAGCGAGAAACGTATACTGAGGATACATTCCAATTAACGAAGGCAACTGTTTACAATACAAATGGTGATCGTGTAGAAACTAATCTTTTAGTAAACTATACAGATTGCAGAAGACCAGACTAAGAAAAGGTGATTACATGAGTATAAAAAAGATACAAATCACAAGAAAAGTAGAAGAAATTATAAAAGGATATCTGTTTCGTGGCAGATATCCTACTTTTGAGACTATTACACATCAGTTTGCACAATGGTTGCGAGAGCATAGACCTGGAACACCATCGTTTAATCCAGTAAAGGTATTTCGAAAAGAAAAGTCAGATGCTGATAAATATAATAATCATGTGTCACAGATACACCAAGATATAACAGATGCCTATGATGCTACTATTAATCAAACGACACAAATTATGACTGATTTTAACTTAATAGAAACAGAGAGAAACAAACTAAGTCATGAACTGGCTAATATCTCTAAGTCTATAGATGAATTGCTATTAGTATCTAATAACAGTGATTATAAGTACTTTGAGAGCTATGTGGTTACCTTTGAGAATGCTAGTGATGTGAATAAGGCAAATAGTACTATATTTGTAGATATTCAGAATAAAGAGGTAACCTTGTCTGAGAATATCGGAAAAGGGAAAAGAATTATTATTGATCCAAACAAAGCGTATTTCCAAACACTACAGCCATCCCAGAAGAATGAAGCATTGGAAAGCATTACACATGCATTTGACGATAATATTAATACAGCTTGGTGGCATGTTGTTAAAACAAAAGAGTTAAGTGCAAGTAATGTCATGCGAGCTGAATTGACTGTCATGTTTGATGAAGTAGAAGAGCTGAATTATATTGAATACATTCCACATCACGGAAAGCCAATTAATATCAAGCTAGAATACACAAATGATGGAGCAGCGTTCTCTCCTATTTATCAGCAAGCACAAACAGATAAAATTACTGGTATTAAAATATGGAGCTTCCAAAAAATTAATGCACAAGGTGTAAAATTTGTATTCGAAAAAAGTGACTATGATGAAAGGTCTGGTGACTTTTATAATTACTATTTTGGAGCAAAGACAATTGGTATGTATAAGAAGGACTACCTAAGTGAAGGTGTTTTATATACAAATCCAATTCCATTCAAAGATACAATTCAGCAAGTATCTATTATGACAAAAGAGGATGTTCCTTTTAATACAGAGCTAAAGTATGAGATTGCTTTGCATGATCCTGCGAAGAGTTTGGAGGAACTAATTTGGCATCCAGTATCATCTTCAGATGATACACAACCTAAATTCGCCAAGGTAGTAACTCTTAATACAAAAGAGACTAAGCAAATTGAAACGAGCAAATGTGAGCCAACAAGAGAGGTCATTAATGGTATGCAAGTGTTCCGACTTATGAAAGATAATGGCGATGGCATAATTTCAGAACAAATTCTTAATACGCAAACAGGCTCAACACAAGAAACGTTTGATGAGCTGGAAAACCCTAAGTTATTTAGGGGGATTAATCAATGGAAAAGAGAGAGGACTTATATCCCGTTCAATGGTCAAATTCCTCTTAATAGTATTTGGGATCAGCAGTATCAAAACCGTCCTGAAATAATTCGTGTAGATTACATACCAAAAGGAAATATCTTATCCCTCAGAAGAGACGGTGGAGGGTTTGATGATAACTTCTACAGATATAGTATTTGTGTATTTGCAGATGAATCAAGAAATGAGCCATTAAGTTTATCTGTAATGTCTATGCTAGGGACCGGCTCAAGAAAACGATTAGGCTCCTATTCTGTATATGTAAATCGTCAACGATTAGCACCTGTAAATGATGAAGTAACAATGAAATTTGAAAAGGGATGGAATGAAATTCAAATTTTATATCATTGGGGAGATATGCAAGATAGAGTAGATACAAGAAGAGAAGAGTTGCCACTTGAAACAATCATAGGCAAATTTAATTTCGCAAAAGAAAAAAGAGTCCGTGGTGATCTTGAATCTATGCAGTTTGTAGAGTCTCATACTTTATTTCATAATATATCTCCTAATAATCGTAGTTATTTTGCTATTCATGAAAGACAAGTTGTTTTAAATTATTTACCGAAGAATTGTATCTTCCAATTAATTTATGAAACGAATAAAAATATTGAAAAGCACAATGAAATGATTTTACGTGCAAATTTACGCAGGGATGCAAATGTACCTTATGTAACTCCAAAAATATATAGCATTCAATTGCGTGCTAAATGAGGTGATTAAATGGACCAAACTGCCAAACATCTTACATTATTCTTTGCTAACGCTCAGCAAAGTGAAGAAGGAGAAATGCTAAGAGATTTACCAGCAGAACAAATCATTATTAATTGGGATCAGCTAGGTAACAAAAAAATAATATCCTTATCTACAGGAGAAGCATTAGAAGTTGATGTATCTAAAGAGGATGGTAATCTTATTCGGATTACGAATATGTCCTATTTTGGTTCAGGCAGATATGGCCGCTTGCTTGGAGCACTCTATACATTTATAGATGGCTCTGAGTCATGGGTGGTTTCTGTTAAGAGTAAAAGCAAAAGCTCTCAAAATCTAAATATGCTAATTGGAAACTGGTTTTATGGATTGCCATTCGATAAATTAAGTGAAAGTGAACATTGGACAGGCAGCCCCTATATTGGATACACAAAAGACTTCGTAGAAATACAAATGGGTCGAGTGGAAACTATTTGCGATATACAGTTAACACCAAATACTTATACGATTAGGCCAGGCGAGAAAGCAATTTTCTCCGCAATGCATCCCTATTCAGAAAAAGGAAACTGGATATATGATAAGAAATTAACTGTAATAGAGGAAACAAACAAATCCTTAGTTGTTACGAGTAATATAGAGAGTGAAACAGCATACGATATTTCCTACTCCGTACATAAGTGTATGAAAACATCTAAGCTATTTATACAAACTATAAAAGACAAAGATAAATTTAAAGATCCTAAAGAGCCAATTGTGCCGCCTTTGATGGATAAGCCGGCAACAATAGATGAGCCACCAAAAGATATAGTGGATTTAATGAATCCTGCAATCCCTATGTCACCTCTATACAAATATCCTAACATCATGAAAAGGAACGCTAGATATAGAGGGCATAGAGAGTCAGAAAAAGCATTACATGACCATCAAGAGCAAATATATGATATTAGACAGTTGCATCGTTCTATTACTGATTTAAAGAAAAAAGCAGACCTTGGTATACAATCTTGGTTTGAAGGTAAGAAAAATATTAGTATTTCTATGAAAATAGGAGAAAATGTGGAAAATATAAGCGAAATACAAAATATGCAGAACAATATACATAACGGACACATAAGAACTTTGGGGGACAATATGATACAATTAAACAGAGATTCTTCTGTCAATGGCATGCTAGGTATTTATGAACTGAAACAGCATTTGCAACAATTAGATGAGCGAGTTGCTGAAGCTGAAAGGAGATATCAAAGTTATGAGAATGCCTACGAGTAAAAGTGGTGGAGCGAAGTTTCGTGGACCAACCTCTTCCCAAGAGTATAATGAAAATGAAGACTTAAAATATGCAGAGTTATTGGAGTTGTATAAGCAAACAAACGAATTAAATATTACACTTAAGGAAGCACATCAAACAGTTATGATGGAAAATCTAACATTACATAATTATGTGAAAATCTTAGAGGACCGCATGGCTCTTATTGAAAAGCAAGTAGATACTCTTGGTGGACCATCAATTATAAATAAAAATTTTCATAAGACAGCTTTTGTGCAAGATATGAAGATAAATTATCCAAAAGAATTCCAAAATAATCAAATTACAATTCCAAGATCTGAAATTGATTTACAATATAGATTTGCAACTATACCAAAAATTCATCAAATATCAAAAACTCATATTGTGGATATCAATGGAAAACGGATTATTCCTTCTGAGTTAAAAGTTCAAGTGGGAAGAACCAGTAAAAAAGGAAAAGTAATAGATAATAACATTTTAAATGCATTTAATGGTGACAATTTATCTTTTTGGAGAAGAACCGTAACATATGACTCTCCAACAGATGTTCCTCAAAATGGTGAGGACGTTGTATTAGAAATTGAACTGCCATTGCATTTAGTTAATAACCTTCATGTTAATACAATTGCAATACACCCTCACCCAGAACGAGGGATTCAAATAAAGGATATTGAAATGCATTACAATGATGGGTGGCGAACAATTCAAGGCTTTCACCAAAATGAAATTACTAGTATAGCATCTGAAAATCATGCCCCAAGAAAGAAATGGTTTTTCCCGAGTGTACCTGTGCAAAAAATTAGAATCACATTTGTACAGAACTATTCAATCAATGTAGATGGAAAAACTATTTTTACATTAGGTGCACAAGAAATAGGTTTATTTTTAACAACATTTGAAACCAGCGGAGGAATGTTGTTAACACCATTTAATATGGAAGGGGTATATAACATAGAATCCGTAGAGCATGTTTTTCTAAATAGAGGCGCATTTAGCTACCCTAAAAATATGGAGACACAATTAAACGGAGCTATCTATGAATATGAAGTCTACGTAGAAGAGAATGATTATACACTTCGACCTCTTTTAAATGCTGATTGGAAAAACCAAATAGCAGAAAGGGTTTGGATTAAAACACATCTGCACCCTGATCCTTATAATGGAGTTAACCCCTGCCTTCATGCTGTGAGATTACATTATACAAAAGAATCATAGTATACAAGGAGGCAAATACTATGCCGAGTGATAGAACTATATCTTTAACAGAAATGGATATAAAAAGGCTGATTGAGCGTCAAGATGAGTTAGAAAAAGAAATTAAAGAGCTCCGAGAGACTATGAAGCATATGGATCGAAAAAGTGCTGAAACAGAAAAACGAGTAACAGAACTAGAAACAGAAGTATTAAATATAAGAAAATCTTTAAATGATATACAAGGATCGGTTAATTTGATTCAACGTGGTGTACTCACTGTGCAAGAGAACGTAGGTGAATTAAATTCCAAACAAGATGTAGCAATGAAATCTCAAGATAAGTTTATAGATTCTCAAGAACAGTTTATTGGCCAACTATGGAAAGCATTCTTTACTGTTCTAGGCATAGTAAGTGCTTTAGGGACTGCCGCAATTGCTTTAATTAAATAGGTATTATAAAGAAAAATGCAGTAATTTAGAGAGATCTGAAGGTAACTGCATTTTTTTATTGTTTAGTTTATTGCAGCATGATACAATAAAAACAAAGGATTTGAAATGCATTACAATATTTATTACTTGAGGGAAATGCTTAAACTATGATAGGGGATTTTTATATGCCAGTAGTAATTGAAAATTTTATGCCTGAGTTAGAAAAAATTAAAGATATTAGAGAAAAACTTAAAGAATGTAAAGAGGACTGGCTAGAAAGTAAGCTGGAAAACGTGAATCATAAGTATATAGGATCAAGAACTGTAACTCGAATATTAGATTATGCAACAGATGGCATTACATATTGGGATTTTGAACTTGTAGAACAATGGAGAGAAGAAGTGTATCAATATGATAGAAATACCGGTACTTGGTTTTTTGATGGATACGTGTATCGTGTTAAAGGATATTTATTTATTCCAGGATTAGGACAACGATCGCAATATGGTTCTAAAGTTATAATAGGTAGTACAGGGAATTCAGATGGTGCGTATAAATCAGCTGCTTCGTGTTGTTTAAATAATTGTGCATCTATGTTTGGTATAGGTTCATCTATTTACGATAAGATAAAAATTGAGACAGATGAAAATGATTATG
Organism: Bacillus cereus group sp. BfR-BA-01382; assembly: GCF_022663475.1. Lineage (NCBI taxonomy): Bacteria > Bacillati > Bacillota > Bacilli > Caryophanales > Bacillaceae > Bacillus > Bacillus cereus group sp. BfR-BA-01382. Next base: position 48,654 of record NZ_JAKUFQ010000005.1, on the reverse strand, counting down.
AAAATCTAATACAAGATTCTAATTATTACGTAGGGCACACCCAAAATGCACGATTACAACAAGGACAGAAGCAACATTGGAACCAACAGTATCAGCAGCAACAAGGACAGTATCCCAGTTAAACCAATTTTAGAACAACAAGCAATGTATAACAACGCTATAGAAATGGAATATAACTTTTTTACCACTCCATTTAATAGAGTTTCACAACAAAGTAAATTAACTCAAATTCAAGCACAGTCACAGGAAACAGTAGAAACTAAAGAGGATATTTGTAATATAGAAAAGTCAAATGATCCTCTGATTAGCATAATACCCGATAATCCTTGGAATAGTTTTGAAGTTACACAAGAATTAGATAGATTAAAACAAAATAAAATAAGATTAAATATTTCCACTGACAATCAATTATTATCACATGTGAGAGAGTTTATTAAAGATGAAAATGCATCATTTGATTATATAGCTTCACACAATCTAAAGGACTTTAATAATTATTTAGACAAAAAAGTAGTATAGGAGTGAGTTATCAATGCAGACGGTTGAAGAACTTGCAAACTATTTTGTACTTTACATCACCCATGCTAGATTTTCAGTAAAAGCAAGAACTGATAGTGCTATTTCCTCAATTCAAGTTTTATTGAATAAAGGATGGACTTTACAAGAAATTAAAGAAGAATTAGATAATTTTTCAAAAACATACCCTCAAATTGTTACAACTCTTTATCATGTAGAGGAGATTATGAAAACAAAAGAGCTACCCAATAATTTGCTAAGTCCCACTTCATTTTACTATCACAATATTTTAAGAGAGGTACCACCGCCACCGATTTTAAAAAGAGATCCAAATTCGGGAAATTGGATGAGAGTAGAATCGGGGTTTTATCTAGAAATGAAAAATAGATTTACTCTACAAGACTTATTAAATTATTGGTATGAGAAAATGGATATCATTCCTAATAATCATATAATTAAGCAAGATGAGGGGAAATTTAAATATATGCTAGGTAACTATACAGTCGATGAATTATTATTTATGATTGATGTTGCCAAAGTACAACGGAAAGAAAAACAACTTAGAACATTAAGAAATGCTTTTGAATTAGAAAAGTATTTAGAAGAAGCAAGAGATTTTATTCAAAGGAAAGAAAATATTCATAAGGTGACAGGAATAAATAGGGAGATTAAACGTCATGCAAAAAACAGTGATACCGCAAAACCATAATAATGTTACATTATGGGTTGAATGTGGTGCTGATTTAAAAACAAAAAAATATCCGTTTACACGAAAGCATTTTATGTTTCCTGAGAACACTTGGCAATTCAGAGAGCATTATAATAATCAGGGTGTGTATCAAACTGTAATGCAATACATTAATCCAATTTGGTTTCAGAATGAAACAGGAAAATGGATTATTAATGCGGGTGACAGCTTAAAATGGGGAGATTTTTACTTAGATTTTGATACTATAATTAAAAGTGAAAAAGATTATATAAAACTAAAAGAAGATGTAAAGATAGCACTCAGATATGTAACGGTTATTATGCAAGTTAATATTAAACAGGTACAGCTTTATTTTTCTGGAAACAAAGGGATTCATCTGGTAATTCCTGCTATTACATTAGGATTAGATCCTCATGTAGCTCTGAACCAGATTTACAAATTGATTGCTAAAGATATTAAAAATTATTGCCCAAATAATACATTAGACTCGAAAGTATATGATGATAAACGTATGTTTCGGATGATCAACTCATGGAATATAAAAGGTGGAGCTTATAAAATTCCTATTACATATGAAGAATTTAATAAACTAAGTTATGTAGAATTAATTCAACTCGCCCAGTCTCCAAGAGAAATTAAGCTGGAGCAACCATTTGTTTCACAACGTGCACGGTTAGTTATAAAAAAACATATTGAAGAGTGGAACAAAAAATTAAATAAGCGAACAGAATTTTCAGGGAAAATCAGGAGAATAAAAACAGAACCCCCATGTATTAAAGCAATGAATGAAAAGTTATTCAGAGAAACTATAGATGAAAGAAACAATAGCGCTACCGCATTAGCAAGTTTCTATATGCAACAACAAATTCCAAGAGAAGAAACTATATTAAGAATGCAGCAATGGGGAAAAGAACGTTGTTCACCACCATTAAAAGCAAATGAAACTAAAATTATTGTTAACTCAGTCTACAACGCTCAATATAAGTATGGATGTAATTCATTCAAGCAAGCAAGTGGTGTCTGTAATAAAGAAAAGTGCCCTTTATTTAATAAGGAGATTTCAAAATGAGAAAAACATTTGGTGAGTTTGCTTTCCTTATTTACGGGTTTGGGATTGCAGTAATTATTAATAAATGCGTTCATAATCAATCAAAATATATTCAGCAAATAACTTTTATGATTACGCTGGCTATCATAATATTTGTTTGTTTACATATAGAAAATAGAATGTATAAAAAAAGACAAAATAGGGAGCGGAAAAAATGCAAAAGCAAAGAAATATATTAATTGTTACCCGAGATTTTAGTAAAGAAATTAGCACTAAATTTGAAAGAATCATTATGCTTCCTGTTAAAGGTATGGTGGATAATTTGAAAGGATTAAACTGGGATCAAGTCCTTGCTCCAAAGGAAATGGATAGTAATGAACAGGAATGGTTTAGAGAGTCTATTTTTCCTTTAACGTTAGATAATTACCCTAATAATATGGGGATTATTTACTATCAAAAAGATTTCACATAATTACCAAACTTGGCAAGGAAGAATTTTCTTCTTTCTTGCATAAAGTTCATGAAAATAGTTTGTATTTACCATTTACTATTTTCATGAATTTTATGCAGGGAATGAGTGAAAGGAGCACCTTAAATGACAATAATTAATTATCAAGAAGTTGATACTGATAATTCAACACTGAATCAAGATGAGGAAATCTTTACAATTAATATTGAAAATCCTTTGAAAGTTTGCTTGAGGAATCCGGAAAAGATTTTTAACCGTCCCATAAACTTTATTGAACAAAAAATGTTAAAAACAGTTCGAGATGTAGATGATTATTCTTGGAACCGAGATGCTCGAGGTGGACTTAGATCAGGATTTCCACTATTTGATGAAGCAATTGAAGGAGGCGTTCAAGCAGGTCTTTATTTAATTGCAGCACAACCTAACGTAGGTAAATCTGCTTGGATGTTACAAGTAGGTCAAAATATTGCGAATTTAAATAAAAATGCGCATGTCGCATATCATTCTTTAGATGATAGTGTAAATGAATTAACACCGAGATACATTGCTTGTAAGCAACAAATTACAATTTCACAGGCTAAAAATCCAGCACGATACATGAATGAGCCTGAAGTAATAGAAAAGCGAAATGAGGGTGTTAAACATTTATATCGAAATGCTAGTAGATTTTCTTTATGGGATTCTACCGAAGGAACGAGTGTAGAAGCTATTGAAAAAAGAATTCAGGATTTAAAAATGGCTTTTCCAGATAAAGAATTAGTACTCATGATTGATAGTATCTATGATTTAACGGTGGAGTCTAAACAATTACAAGATAAGAATTTGTATGAATATGTTGCTAGAACTGTTAAGCAATGGTGTGTAACATACGATTTGGCCATTTTTTGTACAGCACATTTAAGGAAATTAGGTGGTAATCGAAGGCCATTAACAGAAGACTTGAAAGAGAATAACCGTTTAGAATATGAAGCGAATTTTATAGCACTTTTATACAATGAAGTAGGGATTAAAGAAGAAGGTGCTCAGGTTTATTGGCTAAATGAAGATACTGAGGAAAAAATGCCGGTCATTGAAATGAAAGTCGGTAAGAATAAATTAGGCTCTTTTAAAGGTACTCACTTCTATGAATTCGTACCAAATATGTCATTTTGTATGGAGGCCTCTATTGAATCCCGTAGAAGATATGCTTCTTTAGTTTATCAAAGTTAAAGGGGAATATGAGAATGGAAAGTTCATATATTAAAGCTTTAAAGCATACAAAGGATAAAGTTAAATTCGTATTGGAAAATTATCCAGAGACAAGAAATAATGATAATTTGCTGTGTACAACATACTGGAGAATCATTGACCGTATAGAAGATATACATAGTATTCAGTTTGCTACTGGAACAGAAGTTATCCGTCGAGCAAGGCAATCTTTAAATGAAAAAGGACTATTTCTAGCAACAGATCCAAAAATATTAAGTAAAAGAAAACGATATGCTAAGGAAGTAAGATTAGGTATCAAAATTATATAAAGGAGTGGAAAATATGCCAACACAGATGAATAATCATCTAAGAAGATATGTACAGGATGGGATCCAAAAGAAGATTCGTCTTAATAGCCTAATTAAATCTTATCAAGTACAGTTTTCGAAAACAAAAGAAGATGTAATCGACCAAAGTGATTTACAACGTAAGATGGAGTATAACGGGATTCCGGAGATGAAAATAAAGCAAATTACATCGCGTCTAAATAAGGATCAGGAAATTGAAAAACAAACTATAAAAATCTTAAGAGACTTAAACTCTGATATGGATGATTTAACAATTGAAATTAATGCTCATTTAGAGGAGTTGTCAGCTATTGAGATTGAATCTGGCGGATTTGTGACACATGCTATTGGTATTGATAAAGATACTACATTAGATAAAGAGAATATGATTTTAAAATTGAAAAAGAACAGTCATGCAGAAATTCCAATTGGTGTTCGCCTTGATAGCTGGAAGGATAGCTCACAGTTTACAATATCAAGAGAAAAGAAAGGGGATATATAATGTTATTCTCATATTATTTTGATACGAAAAAGACTCATTTGCTAAATTGTCATTTTACAGTTTTACAGTTTACTAAAAAAAATGCTGGTGTTATTGATGTTATGTTCTCAGCTGAAGTATCTGAAATAATGAATGGTAAAAAGAAAAGGAAAGAAATGAAAGTTTCAACATTTTCTTTTGCACCATCGTCAAAAGATGAAGCAAAACATGATATAGATTTTAGTCGTGTCCGCTACGCAGAACAAGGAAAATGGATATTTACTGTTACAAATAACAAAGATGAGGAACAGAAGGTAACAGTGGGATTAATTACCCAATCAGCTAATAAGAATCCTATTGGTATGGATATCTACCATGATGATGATTTTTCAGCAGAATTGAAGGCTAATACACTAGCTATTCTCGAAAAGAATTATATTGCACCAGTATTAACTCAAACATTAGTAAATGCACAATTTGAACAACCTGGATATCCAGAAGGATTCTTTTCAGTTTCTGGAACGTATAATAAGGAGTTTCAAATGTATACTGTCTCTGATTTTATACAAGAATTCTCAGAAGCAATTCCCGAAAAAGCAAAATTTGATATTACACTGAATCTTGCACCCTCTGAGTTAATTAAAGATAAAAATGAAGTATTTTCGCTTATGATTGAGAATTTGGGTACCATTAATTTACTGAAAAATGGATTAGAATATAAACCTTATAATGGAAGTTCATCTGATGTTATATTTGATCAGTATGAAAAAGAAATCACAGAGAAAGATTTCTTTAATAACGGGTTTACTACAAAATCTTTTATTAAGCTTAATGGCGATGGGAAAGGTAACTTAATTATTTCTTATAATGGAAGAAATATAAGTGTTACATATGATTCACAAGTAGAAATGTCAAAGATAACATTTAAAGGAACATTAAAACCCTTGTCTGATAGTTTAATAGATGAAGAAAAAGAAAAAAATAATCCTAAGAACTGGACTAAATCAACGGTCGATGATATCAAAGTAGTTTATCATAAATAATCTAATAAAATACAACCAATAGTTATATATAGTACGAATTGAAATATTATTAAAACTTCAAAATTCATAAAAGATAGAAGAATGGATGATAAATAAGGTGAAATATATTCCGATTCACTGTAATGCATTGTAGAAGTATTGATGTCCATGTATATAGAATTTAGTAATACTTTTAAAATAATATTTAAAAGAAATGGTTCTATTATTAAAGATAAAGTGACTATGCAGATTTATAAAGAATTTGAAATAACATTCATTAATAGCTGTTTTCAAGGACACAACTATGGGAGATGAAAGATATGATGATACACAAGCCGAAGGCATTAGATTATTTTAAAAAAGAACTAGAACAAATTAAGGATGCGAATTTACAAACCTTTTTTTACAATTCTTTAGCAATTGCTCCAAAAAGTTTTCATAATGATGAAGGATTAATGGAATATACAAAAAAAGCATTTTATATTTTGTATGGTTTTTTAAATCAACGTCAAATAATCGGGACGGTTCGTGAAGCACTGCTAGGAACGACTTTACTATGTGATATTATGTTTAATGAATTTGAAGATGAAATGAAAAAACTACATCCAGTTGCAGTTCGAACATATTTAGAGAATCACGGAATGAATAAAGAGATTCAACAGGGATTATGGGAGAACATAATGCGAGCAATTGAAGCACACCATGGAAATAAAGGAGCATCTCCATCATTAGATGCTAAACCGGGTACAGCTGAGTACGAATTAGCTCAAGCGTTTATAGTAGCACATATGCCTTATGTAAATATTTATTGGGAGGATTTATATAATGAAGGGAAACATAAAAAATAAGCTTAAAACTACTTTTTTCTGGAGTGGTATGGCATCAGCTACTTTAGTCTTTGCTCAATCTATGGCCATACTTTTAGGATATGAGTTACCACAAGATACAATTGCTAAAATCATGGGAGCTATAAATAGTTTGTTAGCGCTATTAGCTTTTAGTGGATTACTCGTAAATCCAGAGGAAGTAAATTCATTTCAAGCAATGGTAACAAAAATGAAAAAAGATTAATAAATAAATGTTCTCTATATATAGAGAACATTTTTGTTGCTTACATCTGTAGTTTAAGAATATCAATTAACATAGAAATGTATTACATATTAACTTATGTGCAGTAATATGAAAAACGATTGGCTCTAGTATTAAAATAATATAGATGAAATAGCTGGATTTATAGAAAAAACATTTACTTATAACAAATGTCTAGTTAAAAATCTATGGATAAAAGCAATAAATATAATAAAGATTTTCTAAATGTTATGGAGGTAGAACAGTATGTTAAAACTACTAAAAATGTGGAAGTGTAAGAGAAAAGGCACACATGAATATGCGTTTATAGATAGTAAATGGGACGGTCCTAAAAAGTATGGGGTAAAAATACATACACGGGTATGCAAAACATGTGGTTCCGTTAAGAAAATTATAGTGTGAGTAGATAAAGAATTTTTATGTTCAAGAAACGAGTAATTGGCACATTAGGAGAAGGTGTTGCGTTAGCAGGAATAATTGTGGCAGTAGTAACTGATGCAGAACAGAACTACATTTGCAGCGGAATTTAGTATATGTATAATAAGTATTCAACCAATTTATTTCATCCTATAAAATATGATAAATTAACAATATATATTGTTAATTTACAATTAAAATAGAACCTAATAAATAAATTCAAAATATACTTTGAGGTGAGTCTAAATTGTGTTTTAATGTGTAATTTTCTTTTTTTATAGGTGAATTCTAGTATGATACGATTACAAAAAGGGGACAGGGAATTCTAAGGAGGAATTTCCGTAATGTTTAAAGTAGCAGATTATGTAGTAAGGCAAGTTATATCTCCAGAAATAGGAAAAGATCTTATTGATTGGGGGCTTAAAGCTATTGGTACTGAGGTAGCTTGGAAAAAAACAAAAGGAGAAGGTATTAAAGTTGCTATTCTTGATACAGGAATTGATGAAGATCATCCTGACTTAATAGATAATGTAAAAAAATATATAGACTTTACCAATTCACCTAGTCAATATAAAGATATGCAGGGGCATGGAACTCATGTAGCAGGGATTGTAGCTGCAATGGATAATGGTATTGGCATGGTTGGTGTCGCACCTAAATCAGAATTATATTGTGCTAAGGTACTAGGCGATAACGGCAAGGGCGGGTTTGAAGCAATGGTTCGTGGGATTAAATGGGCCATGGATTGCAAAGTAGATGTTATTTCTATGAGTCTGGGGACCGCTAGTCGTCCCCCAGAAGTGCTATATCAAACTATCAAGCAAGCTATTTCTCAAGGTATTGTATTTGTAGCAGCTACAGGTAATGAAAATAGTCAAGTTTGTTATCCGGCAGCATACGATGAAGTAATTGCTGTATCCGCTGTAGATGAAAAAATGCAACATCCTCAATTTTCAAATCAGGGTATAGAAAATGAAATTTGTGCTCCAGGTGTAAATATTTTATCTACTTATAAAGAGGGATATTACGCACGTTTATCTGGAACATCAATGGCTACTCCGATTATCTCTGGGGCAATTGCATTGATTATCGCTCGCTATAAACAACTGCATAATGGAGTAAATCCATCCGTATCAGTAGTACGGGAACTATTGCAACATATGGTTAAAGACCTTGGTGTACAAGGGCGGGATGAGCTATATGGTGCAGGAATTATTAATTTAGCTCTACTTCCATAAAAGACAGGTTTAAATCCTGTCTTTTTTATTTTTTTGTGCTATAATTAAGCGCGTGAAAGGCATTACATAATACTTAGAGGGAATTGTAGGGATTTATAGAATTACTCTCTAAAAAATACTAAAATGGGCATGTATGTTCAATAAGAACTGATTTTTAAGTTTATTTGAAGTTTCAGATGTACTGCAAATTAACTAAAATTATAATAGCAAATAAAGAGAAAGTAGATGGGGGCATGACAAAAATATCGCTAGGAAGGCGTGTAAGCACAAAAAATAATAATGGAAGGAGTGAAAAAATGAGTAATTATTGAAATGAGAGAGAATCCAAAGTGTAAGATATAAAGCAATGAAAGAATTTAATGGGGCGCCTAGTAGATAAGGAGTAACAATAAATGGGAACTATTACAGCACAGGATAAACAAGTTTTATTATATCAACAAACAGGTATATCTGAACCACTCGTAAAAGAATATGAAAATTTTCTCAATAAGTATTACACCTTACTAACGAAAGATGTGATTAATTTTAAAAACTATGACATTCGCTGTTTTCTAGCTTGTTATATTAATAATAAGGGTATTATAAAAAATTTGAAGGATGGGGGGTTCTATTCACAAGAATCAATTAAACAAGCCTATAAAGCATTAAATTATTTAAAATGGGTGTTTCGTAATCATACGAAAGATGAATTAAGAGCTGAGCTATTGATACCATTCTTACTGTGTGCTCGTCATTATAAGCCACAAGGGAGCTCATTTAAAAAATACATATATGTTTCTTATAAATTTAATCTAAAAAGACTGATCGATAGTATGAATCAAGATTTACTTGATCATAAAGATATGATTTATCAAAATAATTATACAGATCAAAATAATGAAAAGGGTTTAGAGGAAACACTTAATAAGTTAGAAAGTAAAAACCCTAGTATATTAGAAATTGAAATGTCTACAGGATCAGAACTTAATCATCCAAGTTGGGTCCATGGAGATGTATCGCAATTCCCTTTTAATAAACTAAAAAGTCATGAGCGCTATATTCTTGCAAAATACTATTATGAAGGATATACCGACAAAGAAATCGCAAGAATGATTCCGTATCATTCAAAGTCTATTCATCGAATTAGAAAAAGAATTCAGATGCAATTACAAGATATGTTAAGTAAAGGAGAATTAAAATGTCTAAGAATGCAAGCAAGAACTTATTAGAAATATTAGAAACGCCTTTAGTAGCCCTTATATGTTCAAGTAAGAATAAGCATTATGGAATTTATATAGAAGATATGAAATTAGGCAATGCAGATTTTCAGGAAGAGCTTATAAGAATAGATACCATTTTTATACCATATAAATGGTTTGATTCAATTACAGCATGTAATGAAGAAAATTTAAAAGAAATTAAAGAGAAACTTGAAGTTTCTTAATCTTTCTTATGTTTTGTCTTGTTACCTTATTATTCTTATTGTATAATCGATAGTGAAATGCATTACATGAAAAGGATGGTTGCAACTAAAAATATGAGAGTCCTAATTAATTCACAGTATAGAATAAAATGAATTTATTTAAGAAGAAAATAGGGTCCTTAACAATTGAAATGATGGATAGGAAGATGATTCAAATTAACATGTTGGATAATCTATTAATAAGATTTTTTGAAAATAGTCTTATGCTAGAAAACAGTTAAAATAGAAGATAGGAGTAGGTGTGTTAATGCCTAAATATGACTTTATAGTAGTGAAAATTATCTTGCAGAATTAAATAGTGCCTTTAACGATACTTGAACTAAAGAATGGTATACAAATCAATTTACATTTTATCTGAACTTAGAAAGAAAAGTCTATTTAACTTCACTAAAACAATACTAAGTTATTGTAAATGTTTTTGATGTGATTTACATTCTTATAGTAAAATAATATGGAAAACCAGTATATTATAAGCTCTTTAAAGGTACTATAATTCTTTTAGAGTTATACATGCAGTTTAAAAATATTAACCAATTCTTAATATTATTCAAGAAGAGACACATGGTGGCATTTTTACAACGCTGGAGTTTGACACTAATTTATCCTCTAGATTAAGAACTAAATAATTGGTTGATTCTTATATGAAATATATCAATTTTATCAAAGGATGGGACATTACTTATGAACAACAATATTCATTTTGTAGATATCGGATTTTCAAATTATGTGGATGCTGGTAAAATTTTAACAGTAAATCGACCTGATTCTTCACCAATTAAACGTTCATTACAGCACGCAAAAGAAGCAGGGCGTTTTTTAGATTTAACACAGGGAAAGAAAACAAGAAGTATTATCACGCAGTCATCTAATACAGGTTTAATTTTTACAGCTTCTGCTGTTCAGACATCCACAATTATGAATCGCATTCGCGAGACTGAAGTGAAACAGTCAAAACGAATGGCAGGAAAATTAATAGAAAAGTCTGTTGAGGTAGGAAATCAGTAATTAAAAATGAGGGAGACAAAGCATGTGCAGAGGATGTCATTTACATGTTCATAGCGAAGAAAGTGTACTAGACGGCCTATCTAATGTAAAGCATCTAGTCGCTAAAGCAAAATCTAGTGGAATGACTGCCCTAGGTATTACCGATCATGGCGTATGCAGTGCAATACCAGATTTCATAACAGAATGTTTAGCAAATGGAATTAAACCGATTCCAGGTTGTGAAGTATATACTACAAAAAATCGTTTAATTAAAAATGAAGACATGGTAGAAAAGCGGATTAAATTGTGCGAAAAATATATGCTAATTGATAAAAAGGGAAAACCAAAACTGAAAGTTCTTCATGACTTTATTCGTAAAGTAGCCAAAGATATGAAAGTTTTTGAGGAAAAAGTTCATATAATTTTAAAAGATTATTTAATGTCTATAGGAAAGCGGACAGAAAAAACTTTAGATTTATTTTCAACCTGTGAAATTGATTTAGAAAATCAGTTCGTCTCTCCATCATCAAAAATATCAAAGTATAAAATTGATTCATTCAAAAAGGATATTTTCGACTATATAGATCATGGGAACTTTCATATGGTCCTTCTAGCAATAAATAATAAGGGATTGGAAGATTTATATGCAATTGTATCGGATGCTCATATCAATGGTTTCTATTCTGATCCTCGGACTGATTTGGCTTATATCCGTGATAGGGGTCTTGGTAATAACATTATTGCTACGTCTGCTTGTCTTGGGAGTTATTTTAGTCAATTGGTGTTGGCAGGACGCATTGAAGAAGCAAAAGAACATATTCATGAATGTAAAGATACATTTCATGAATTTTACCTGGAAAAGCAAGCTACTGAAATTCCTAAACAAATTTACGTTAATGCTGTAATTGATCAACTTGCTGCAGAAACAAATACACCTAAAATATTAACAACAGATGTGCATTACGCAAATAAAGAAGATAATGAAATACATGATATTTTGGTAACCTCCTCTATTGGAAAGTGCATTAATGATGAGAATAGACTTGTATATGCACATGAATTCTGGATGAAAACAGAAGAAGAGATGTTAGTAAAATGTAATGATATTGAAGCATGGAAAAATACCATGAGAATTGCGAATAAGGTAAATGTTACTTTACCGAAAGAACCATTATTTCCTAATTTTATTGTGGATGGCTCAGAAACAGTCGAAGATTTATTAAGAAAAAAGGCTTGGGATGGCTTGTTTGAAATGGCTTTAACAGATGGTATTGATGTGAATTCATATTCCAAGAGACTGCAATATGAATTAGATGTTATCTGTTCTGAAGGATTCCAAGATTATTTCTTAATAGAAGAAGATATGATTGATGCCGCTGTAAAGGCTGGTTTTCTAGTAGGACCAGGACGTGGTTCTGGAGCAGGTTCACTTGTATGTCGATGCTTAAAAATCACTTGGTTAGACCCTATTAAATATAATCTATTATTTGAACGTTTCTTAAATCCTGAACGTGCCGGATATCCTGATCTTGATGTAGATTATAGTTATGAAGGAACTCGATTTGTCTTAAATTATCTGAAACAAAAATATGGAATTGATAAGGTTGCACAAATCGGGACCAAAGGTACATTAGCAGCTAGAGCTGTATGTCGTCGTACAGGGAAAACACTTGGATTGGATACAGCGACTCAAGATGCTTTTGCAAAAGCGATTCCCTCACGACCAGGTATTACATTAAAAGAGGCGTATGCTGAAGAATCAATGGTACAGCAATATGCTCAAATGTATCCTAAGTGGTGGGAAGCGATGCTTGCTTTAGAAGGTCATGTTTCACAAGTGGGTGTTCATGCTGGAGGGATTGTTCTTTCTCCTGAACCAATTACAAAAGTTACACCACTTCGCACTGATAGTGAAGGGATTGAAACTACTCAATATGATATGGTTTGGATTGAAAAACTCCTTGTAAAATTTGATGTACTTAAAGTAGAGACACTTGATATAGTAAAGAAAACCTTGGAGTTTGCAGGCTTATGGGGGAAAATGAATATCTACCGAGATATTGATATTAACGATCCTCTTGTATTTGAGCGAGTATATAATGCATTAAATTTATCTGGGATTTTCCAATGTGAGTCTGATTTATTCAAAAAGATTATTTCTGAAATGAAACCCAACTCATTTGAAGATATTTCGGTAATTGTTGCACTGGGCCGTCCTGGGCCGTTAGATCTAATTCCTACATACGTTGCTCGTAAGTGGGGCAGGGAAGAATTAAAATATCCATTCAGTGCTTTAGAGCCAGTTTTGCAAGAAACCTATGGTGTTTGGGTTTATCAGGAACAAATAATGCAGGCTTCTAGGGTGCTAGGAGGATTGACACTAGGGCAGAGTGATATGATTCGAAAAGGTGTATCAAAGAAAAAGCACGATTTGATGAATAGATGGATAGATTTAATGATTTATGGAAGTGAAGAATATAAGAAAAGGCATGCTGAACTTGTTTTACAATATCCCAAAGATGCTGAAGGGAAGCCTACCCTTTGGGTTGATTATGATTATGCAAAACAGCCATATGTAGAGGGAGCAATTAATCGTGGATTCGATGAACAAACTCTACTTCAAATAAAAATTGATTGGATTAAGTTTGGTAACTATTGCTTTAATAAAGCACATTCAGCTGCATATGCATTGCTATCTGTCGTTACAGCTTGGTTAAAATGCTACTATCCTGTTGAATTTATGTCAGCGCTGTTAACCTTCTCAGAAAGAAAGAAAGATAAGAATAAGAAGCCTAAAAACATCTATTACATGAAAGAGTGTGAAGAGATGGGCATTACTATCCTTCCCCCAGATATCAATGAATCTATGGCAGGATGGGCACCTATCAAGACTGAAACAAAAGGTATATTTTTGGCTAATTCATTTGCTGGATTTACAACAGAAACCATTAATAAATCAAACGAAATACGCTATGGGTTATCTAGTATAGCAGGTGTAAGTGGTGAAACTGTAGATGAAATTATGCAGAACCGCCCCTATAAATCTGTTGAGGATATGTTATTAAGAGTTGATGGGTCAAAAGTGAATAAGACTAAAGTTACTGCATTAATAAAGTCTGGTTCTTTTGATAATCTAAGTAAAAATCGAAATCTCTTATTACGAAATTACATGCAGTTTCGTAATGAAGAATATGAACATATTCCAAAAACAACTAACAAGGGTGACATTGTTGATTTTGAAAAAGAATGTTTTGGTGTAAGTATTACAGTCAAATCCAGATGGGAGAAGTTAGAAGAAGGTAAGAGTGCTCAATTTACTGGAGTTATTCGTTCAGTAGAAAGTTGGAAAGCTCGTACTGGAAAAACGCACTATACACTTTCATTAGAGACTCAAGAAGAAGTAATCATGGTGACAGTATGGGGTTATCTAATGGAGAAGTACCAACAAACGCTAAGGCTAGGTAATAAGATAACAATCAAAGGAGAAAAGAGCAGAGATAAGTTTACAGCTAATTTTTTTCAAACTACTTGTTGATATGTATGAAGTTGAAATGCTGGTATAAGAAGGGGCACATATGAATTCGTATATAAAACATCTATTTCATGTTACTGTTCGATCATTGAAGCGAAAAACTTTCATAAAAGATTTTAAGTGTTGGTGGAAGTATAAGTATGAAGATCGCCCTTACTAGAAATCATGAGCTATATAGATATGGTAGGAAAAGGAGCATACTACTTGGAAAAATAGAGGCGAACTAAAAACAACAAATAACACCATACCTAAGTGCTAAAATTTCACGTACCGTAATAAAGAAATAAAAAACCAAACAACAGAACCAAAGAGGCTACACTGGCTTGTGTCGTCTAAACGTGCAGGAATGTTTAGAATTGGAGGTTTACAATATGTTGTGACTTGTAATTCTATTGCAGTTGAAAAAGTAAATGATTCATACCCACGTTCAAATTCTAGCAACAATGCAACCAGCTAGAATTTTTCACCAAAAAAGTCCCCTTAACATTGTTAATCGAATCTTATTTACATAATATAATTATGATTAATTACTGGGATTTGATGTTGAACAAAAGATGCTAATTGCTTTCTTAAATTCAATCGTTATTGTGTAGAAAGTAAACAATTATTCTTACATTCATGCGAAGATTATTATTTTAACGAACATTAATAGCTGAAATAACATTTGAGGAAAATTCTATTCAAGAAGAAATGAAGATTTTATGATATAATATATGTAATGCATTACACAGAAGGTAGAAGGGGATTATGGAGCTAACACTAACATAATTAGATTATCAAACAAAAGTAAATCGAGAGCTAGAATTAAAGGGAAATCTGCCCGTAAAACTAATAGAAACAACAGGTAAAAACTTTGTCCTACAACGAAAATATCCAAGTAACGCTGGATTTGATTCTCTTGCTCGAAAATTGATAAATCTATTATTATTAAGCCTGGTAAAAGGGCTTGTATTCCATTAAGTCTTGGTATCAATATTTCAATACATCATACTGAAGATTTGCGTCCTCGTAGTGACCTTACTAAGAAAAATAGGGTAATGGCTACTTATGGAACAATCGATATAGGTTATATAGGAGAAATACAAGCCAACATATTTAACCTTGGTAATGAAACACTCCATATTGAATCGGGAAATCGTATTGCACAATTAGTTGTATCACTGCTCGCTAAGCCTAATAAAGGATTCCTTTCTACAATTCTTGATGCATTTAGAACTCTATTAAAAAGAAAAGCAAACGGTGTTGCTGCTATGAAACTGGTAGATAATCTAGTAGAACTAGAAAAAAGATAGCAGTTTTGGTAGCTCAGGAGTTGCTTAAAAAATTAAAGGAAGATGGTGTTCATTATGGGTTTTAAAATGAAATACGAAATCGAAAAACAATACTTAACATCTAAAACAAAACGTCGCTCTGGTATTAAGATGCCTGGTGTTAAATTCATGGTTGCACATGATACAGGAAATCCTACATCTACAGCGCAAAACAATGTTACATATTATGAGAATAGCCGCAATGAGATGTCAGCATCTGCACATATATTTGTAGACGACAAGCGAATCATTGAATGTATTCCATTCTTAACAGGAACTCCTGAAAAGGCATGGCATGTACTCTATAATGTAACAAAAGATAATCAATTATTTGGTGGAGATGCTAATGATTATGCTGGTGGCGTTGAGTTATGTTTTGGTGGGAAAATTAATGGGGAAGAAGCGTATAAGCGTTATATTTGGGTGCTCGCTTATGCTTGTTACAAGTTTGGTCTTAATCCAGCTAACTCCATTACGGGACATGAAATTTTAGATCCAACACGAAAAGTTGATCCTAGCCAAGGTCTTCGTACAATGGGGAGAAGCTACTCTCAACTTTTAAAAGATATCGTTCGTGAATATAATAGCTGCATTAACGGTGGTGAAGATGTTACGATTTCTAAACCCCAACCACCAACAGGCGGCAGCGGTGAACCTATTGGTAAAGTTGTAATTACAGCAACGGCAGTAAGACTTCGTGATCGTCCTGGTATGGATGGCATTACTTTAAAATTATTAGATCATGGAACAGAGTGGGCGGTCTTTTACAAACAAGGAGACTGGTATAATCTTGGTGGCTCAAACCAATTCTGTACAGCGGATTCTGAATTTGTTAACTTTATTCCTTATAGAAATAATTCCGCTATACCATCTTCTGATTCAAGTAGTACTCTTCCAGATGGAGTATTAAAAAAAGGGTCTAGTGGGGAATCCGTTCGAGCTGTACAAAAAGCATTAACAAGTGTATATTTCTATCCTGATAAAAGTGCACCTAACTATGGTTGTGATGGATTTTATGGAGACAAAACAGTGAATGCTGTATATCGTTTCCAATCTGTTTATTGCAGTAATGCTGATGGAATCTACGGCCCAGAAACAAAACGTAAATTAATTGAGCAAATTAACAAATAAAAATAAACACTTAAAGGCTTTTTTCTAACGTATTCGCCTACTTATTTTGATAAAAGGAGATTATAATTTGAATGTTTCATGCACTTCCTGTGCATTGTTTGCATATATGCTTGTCATTCCTTTTACCTATAACACCGTACCATATTAGTTAAATAACCAAAAAGGAGATGCTCCATGGAAAAATATTTGGCACAAACACAGGCACTTTTAGGTATGATACAGGCCACTATTTCAGAAGAAGAATTAAAACAATCCAGTAAAGCAGGAGAAGAAATGTGGAAAGAAATCCGAGGAATTACAGATAATTACCAATTAAATATTCAAGAAATGCTAAATGCAATACTTAGTTGCCATTATACAATTTTAGAAGCAGTTAATGAACAAATTCATGAAACCAAAAAAGAAGAACAATAATAATGGAACATTAAAATAAACAGTTCAATTTTAATCATCTCATCAAATATTTTTTTACTTAAGGGTTTTTTTAGCAAAACATCCAAATTGACTAAAAATACGACCAGAACGTATTACTCGAAACAAGAAAACAAATTAGCGCTACGATTATATTATTCAGAATCACAACAGACTATCAATTCATACAATCTAAAGAATGCTATAGATGATCGGTAAAAAAATTGGCTCACTAACTAAAAAGAAAAGGGAATAAGTGATGAATAAATATAACAAAGGGAATAAAGATTTAAATTATCTTTATATCATTATTTCAATAATCACATTTGTGTTCATGTTAATAAATATAGGAACAGATTGCGAAATCTTTACTTTAATTACATCCACAAAAGTATTCATTTATGCAATTACATTATACGGATTAATTAAATTAGATATCTACATGAAAATAAATATTTTAAAAAATGAAAGGGAGGAAAGGAAAATGAAAAGCATCAAGTTTTTTAGTAACTCTAACTTTTTCTTTTCTAGTGTATTATTAATATCACTATTTATGCTCCTTTTTCAAAACACGGTTGAATCAGTCACAACATTGTTTATATGTTTACTAATCACTAGTATTGGCTTACTATTAGTGAATATATATTTCACAACTGATAGAGCATTAAAAATGCATAGTAGTATATTAAATGATGAAAAAGAAGAAAAATAAAGAGCCTAAAAAGATCTTTTTTCTAACTTAATAAAGCAACCCCCTGCCAAAAATGACAAGGGGTTGCTTGCGATTACATCTATTAATTTAATTAAGATAATTATAACAAATGAAACAATAGGATACAAGTATTGTTTTTTAGCAAAGCTTGTAAAATTATGTCTTCACAGTTTGTAGTAATTTATGCTAAAATGGAAATGCGATTACATACACTAGCAGGGGGACTGCTATGCCTATTAGGTGAAGTCTATCCTCATGTTAATGTTTGTTTAGTCGCACCTAAAAATAGAGTGCGTTTTTTTGTGCACCAAAAGAGATCTTTGAAAAAATAATACATGCTGACATAAAAAAAGAACCTTTTCGTTGGGAGCGAAAGGGTTCTGGTAGAGAGTTACCGTAATTCACCAAATAAAGGTGAGCTTTATCACATATGTAATGATAGTATAACGGAAATTCTCTGTCATTGTCAACGCAATGGGAGGAGAAAAAAGTGAGTGATTTTCAGGAGCAGAAGCTAAACTTAAAAGGGCGCACCGGAAAGCTACTTTACTACCGAAATATTGACACTGGTAGAGTCGCTGAGAAGGTAAGAATAGTAAAAGGGCAGCCGCAAACATATTTTACGCCGATATTGGATCGAGTATATTTTACAGAGAACGATGTTCGTAAATTCAACTTAGATCGCCTTGGCCAACCATTACCATATATGCATGGTCATATTGTAATGATCCATGAATATGTGTATGATTTTTGGGGGCATTACATACAAGCAGAAGGATTAGCATTATACGGACACTTATTGCGTCATTGTTATGGTGATAAAAACTGGTGTTTCCCTGACTTGCCACTATTGGCACAAAAAATGGGGAAAAGTGCAAATACAGTTAAAAAGTATCTGAAAATACTTGAAGACTATGGCTTTGTTTATAAGTTTTTAGTGCAGAGCCAGAAAAATAACAAAATGGATGAAAGTCCGCTTTATAAGGTAAGAAAAAAGGTTCCCTTCCTATCACAGGACTTGATTAATAAATTGCCTGAAAACCTAAAAGAGCACCATGAAAAATTCATGAATAGATTAGTAGAAAACTTTGAAGAGATTCCTGAATTCAATGCGGAAACTGATTACTCTCAAATCTATGATGATCTAACAGAGAGTGGAGAGCTTAGAAAGAAACCTATATCTCCAATGCATATTCAGAAGAGTGAATTCCTAAAAACAAGAGAAATTAGAAAATCACGTTCTGAAAAAGATATTGATACCTGGATGAAAGTATTAGAGATCATTCAACATACAAAGAACGTTTCTAAGCCATCATTTGAAACGTGGTTTAAAGGCAGCATATTCCTTGAAAATGGAAACCATTTCTGTATATATAGTCGAACTAAGTTCGCTGCAGACTGGTTAGCATCACATTATAAAGAGTTAATTATTGAATCTTTACAAGAATGTACGCATTTTGATGAAGATATTCATACACTTGTTTTTGACTACATGGAAGTAGCAGATGTACAAACAGGAGAAGAGTGAGATTTCACTCTTCTTTTTTTATAGCCAAATTTCATTTCTTTATTCTAACTATTTTCAACTCGATTACTGAAGGGGATAGTATAATAGAACTAGTAACTGAAGACGTGTGGTGGGAGATTGTATCCTTTCTTTCTCTGATCTCAAGGGAAAAAGGAGTTGTAACCGATATGGATTTTCACTACAAATATAGCAGAATGCTACGAAATTATTCGTAACAGTATTCATAACAACTTTTGTAACTGCTTATGCAAATAAGCTTGTAAAAGGCAGTAATCAACGTAAAAGAGCCACCTCCACGTCAGCCAAACGTAATAAATGTAATTCAAAACGAAAATAAACTTTTTGCAACCTACCACCTAACGGTAGAATTTATATATCAGACGGGATGTTTCCAGCATCTCGTCTTTTATTATTATGCACTAATTTAAGTAGTTAAAACTATTCGTGTAAGAGAGTTCATCTCTACATACTCATCATAAAAATTATCGGAACATTCACATCATTTATACTTAATGGATGACCCCGTTGTTATCGGCGTATCAAATTCTGATACCCTTGCCCATCAAAATTTGATACGCCGCCTATCAGAATTTGATACCCGTATATCCATTTTTTTACAACCAGCCTATCAAAATTTGATACCCTCGCCTATCAAATTTTGATACCCTAAAATAATAAATTTTTTTATTATTTATCAACAGCAGAATGCGTTTATCCCCAGAAAATCGCCCATCAAAATTTGATGGGTGAAAACTCGCCTATCAAAATTTGGCGGACCCCCGTCAAATTTTGATACCGAATCAAAAAGAATTTAATCATATTTTTTTATTATTAAATATAAAGAGTGAATAGTTAAATGAAGAAATTTTCTTTAACAAAATAAACAATGATTTTTGACCAAAACACTAAAAGCATCCATTCTTCATAGAAAACTTAAAATTACCATAAAAAGGTAAAGATATGTGAGCTAATATATTAAGGGAGTTCGATACAACTTCAAATTAGTGTTATTTAGATTGAAGAAATGGGTTATCTATTATTGTAGTTTTAAAAATACAATTTTTAGTAAGGGAAGAAAAAAACATATAAGCGTTAAAATATTTCTATATTATAAATATTTTAATTAATTACAAAAAAATTATATATATTCTTTTAATAATATATTGCACTGATTAATTGTTCATACTGTTATAATAAATTTGGCAATTAAATTGACTAAATAAGGATATTGGATTATAATAAATTCACATAAGAACGTAAGTTCGATTTTCGAAAGGGGAATTTTTTACATGTCTACTTTATTTCAAACAACTCAACAACTTATCATGGTAGAACAAATCTTAGAAACCAGCTTAGAAAGAATTGAAGAGATTTTAATTACATATGATGAGGAAATTATGGCAGATACTGAGTAACAAGGGAGAGTTTAATATAAGTAGATGACAAGGTTATTATTATAGAGGTGTGCGCCTATAATATAAGTTTACCTTGTTAGGGAAAATGAAAACACAATACAAAATGTCGTATTTATATATAGATAATATTAAAATTCATCAAGGAGGATTACATGATTCGAATTGCAATAGGAATTAAAGGAAAGAATAATGATTATATACCTGTAGGAGTCTATATAGACGGTTCGGTGAAGGAGTTAACAGTTAATGAACTCAATGAAAATGAGTGCAATCACTATAACGAATTATCAAGATTTTTGCATAGAGGGAGTTTCTCTAATAAGAAATAATAGCATTAAATAAGGAAAAGAAAAATCAATCTATTTTACACTGTTATTTATTATATATAAGATGGTCTTTAGGTATATATTTGATCAAGCCTGGAGCCTTCAGTGCCTCCAAAGGAGGATTGTACATTAGTCATTGAAGTTAAAACAGTAGATAGGTAAATGAAGCTAAATATTATTTTTTATTTTAATGCCTTTTGTACAATTTTTATTTGGTTCGGAAGGATATCTAGTAGCTAATGGTAAAAGATTTTAAGCATCCTAAATTAGGGACTAATCCCTGACGTATCCTAAGTATAGACAGAACATTTTCAATGGCATTTATTTTAAAAATAAGTATGTCTCTTAAACGATACGACATATTTCCTAGATATGATATATCCTCATAAATATCATATTTAAAATTAGATAGAGCTAAACCTATAGTATATTATTTATTGATGAAAATGTAACATTAGAATAGCATCTATACATAAATTAAATGTACTATTCTAGAAAATTCTTTCCCCTCAAGTATATAAAGGATAATCATTCAACAATAAATTGAGGATGAATTTTGACTTTGATATAATTAGTTTTAAGAGATGAGAGCTTGAGATAACAATGAAATAAGATAAGTACACTAGGTATTTTTATGGATTGATAATAAATCGAAAATATAAAGAAGTTATTCAACATCAGAAAGGAATCCATACAACATATTAGATGCTTATAATTTTTGATAAAATAGCCTTTGGAAAAAAGCTATGGTTAATTATTCGAGAATGGATTTTTTAACGAAAAGCAACGACTAGTCGAAAAATCACTACTTTAACTAAACCCGTAAGAACTACGAAGTAGTGGATAATTCACTGCTTTTAAGCACCCTATTTTAATAGAAGAAAACAATAATTTTAATGAAATTAAAACTATATTGATTATTCAATCTTTTATGAAGAACTTTCTTAAGCTAGTAACAGAAACATTAAACCAATAGATAGCAAAAAAATAATGCCTTCATTCTAAGTTTAAACATTTATGTACCAAATCTAATCATAATAAAGGGGAGCTATATTAAAACCATGAAAATATAGTAAATTATGATGTGGAGTTATTTTTTTACGAGAATTATGCTACGTCAGTTACATATGATATTCAAATTGATATCTAGTCGTATTTTTAGTATAATGATAAAGTATCGATACATCAGAGGACGCTCTGATTAGTCGCATGTTATAGGTTATAACATGCGACATTCATTTCAATTCATAAGATCAGTTTCACTTATAAAGTGTGCATAAGACAAAAAAACCTTCCTGATGAACAGGAGGGTTTTACTGTTTTTTTCTACTTACTTTTAATTAGTTTACATAAGAAATCTTATCGGTAGTCATAAAATGTAAAAAAAAACCATCTCAAATAGACTACATAACTTATAATTATGAGATATTAAGTATAAATATAAGTTATGTATAAGTGAAAAAACTATATATAATTATGTAAAAATATATTGATTATAAAACATTATTTTGTATTAATGTAAAAAGTATTTCTTATGAAAATGTTTAATCTCAAAACAAAAAGTAATCTTGTATTTTGAGACGAAATAAGAAATTATAGCATGCTACAAAAAATGTATATCTTCCCTATTAATTATATACATAAAAGTAAATATAAAAACTCAAAGGAAATCTCCCTTTCGATCGTCTTGTTGAGCAGATGGACTTCTTTGCAAGCTTATTGAGTCATTCTTCATTTATTTTGAATTGATTAAACTTTTTGAATTTTATTCTAAAGAATTTACTCTTATTAACATAAGTCATTGTTTTCTCTTTTGAATTTGGAGTATCATCTGTAGAGGCTTTTTTCAGAGCTTTGTTGTGAATCTCTTTCAAAACTATTTCCAAAGCTGTATCACCCAATGATTCAAGTTTTGTTTCATAATAGTATCCATGGTTATGAGAATAGCGATCCTTGACTTCGTTTACAGGGTTACTCAAATCAATTGCTTTATCTTTGATGTCGTAAAACTTACCGGATACATAAGATACATAGTAAATTGCACTCTTTTAATTAGTAGATTTTAGGTTTACGAAATTTCTTTTTCGCTGCATTGTATTTGTATACAAATACAAGTGTCTTCCAATTGATATAGTTTCTCTTCTCTTGTGAATAGAGCTATCTATAAAAAGGTTTGCATATAAGTAGAATTAAGTAAAAACAGTTGTATATTTGTAAAAATACTTTCATTACTTCAAGCTCATCCATTTTAATAATTGCATGAATTGTACAAAGAGATTATAATGAAGAAACAGAACATATGTCATATGAATTATATATGATTTTCCTAAAAGAGATTCTCTATTACAGAGGATCTCTTTTTAGTTGAAATTTATATGTACAAATAAAAAGTAATTTATATTGAATAACTATATAATTTAATTCAATATAAAAATCCTTTTCTTTATTATATGTAAACAAAGAAAAGGATTTTATTAGATGTGTAATTTTTACATAATTAAAGTTGGGTTTATGGTTATTTAAAATTATGCAAATGGATAACATTCCAAATATGTTGGGATTAATACATAGTGGCTAATTAATTTGGGATATAGATTAAATTTCATAAAAAGATTCTTAAATAAGAGGACCTTTTTTGAGAAATAATTCAACTGTTCTCCAAACGGGTGAATAGCCATCATTAGCTAGATCTTGTATAATAGTATTTCGTTCTCTTTCAGTAATAACATATTTAATCTGCTCTTCTCCTATTTTATTTAACCAAATTATAGCATAACGGTATTTGTGCATAGATATCACTGCTCCTAATAAATAAAATAAATTGCTTTTTAGTTTAGTATAGAAATTATAAAGAATAACCTTTAAAATAATTGATCTTTTTCTCAGTGCTTAATTTAATTAGTTCTGTATTTTATGAGTTGATATATTAATGTACTTTATACTGAATTAAGTTAATAATTATTGCTAATATCATTCCTCATAAATATTTTCAAGCAGCTGTATAAATAGATCTTATTTTGATTATCTTAATGATCTAAGAATTAGAACGGTTTAATTACTGTAATGAATATGTGTAACTCGTCTTGCATTATTTATTGCTTATAGTGTTTTAATTGCAGTTTCTTACTGTAGTATGTTATTTTACTTATGGTATTTACTCTTTAATTAATGATGTAACTTATCTAAGAGATAAAGGAGTATCTGGTTTTTTAGTAGCCTCTTATCAAAGTGACAATTCCATAATGTTTTGTGTTAAGAATTGTTTTACAGCAGGATTCTTTTGTATTTTTAGCCACTTAACATAGGCTAAATTATCTGTACCAAATGCTCCAGATCTTTTGGAGTAAGGAACTTCTTTTTCGAATTGTATCCATAAATTAATGTGCTCTTGCGGATGGGCTTGTGCAAAAGTATTTGTAATAAAAATTGCTTTCGAAATGTATTCCATGCTCATAGGTTATTCCCCCTCAAATAATTTTATGTAGTTTTCATTATTAGTACACTATAAGTAGGATTAATGTTACCAGATTTAATATAGGATTCGTGAGAAAGATTGGTCATCAAGTAAAACTGAAAATAAAATAATGTTAGATTCATTTTTTATAGTTTTTGGTATACGAAACCTACTTTATAATACAAAAACGTTCACTTCCAAATACAATTGTAATGCATTACAATTGTATTTGGAAGTAAATGTTTGAAGAAATTAGGAATAATTTATTTAGATACCGTTTGAATAATGCTAAAATTATATTATATATATTATTGTTTTGTCTAATAATATATTTTATTTATACTATTTATAATTTGTAGAGGAAATATATGATGTATAGGGATATCAGGATTGGTTTTGAATCATAATCAGTCTAGTAGGCATCACTACTTTCATAAATTTCATTCGTAGGATACATTCAGTAGCTCAAAATGGCTATACTGTACTTAATTTGAGGGTATTTTTATATAAATGTCTTCCTTTTTATTTATTAAAGCGAATTAATAATTGATAAAAATTATTAATTCGTGATTTTATAGTATTTAAATCAGTAGTATTTTAATCTATTATAATTAATATTTAAAGGTAAATAGAAGAATCACAAAAATCTTCTATTTATCTTTAAATTCTTTCATCTTTCTCCAGATATCTTCTCTTAATTCTTCATAAGATTCATATCCAATAGGTTCTAAACCTAAGTCATAGAAAAAGGTATCTAAGCATATTTCTATTAAATCTGATTTCGTAATAGAGCAGCCACCGTTAAATTGATTTTCAGTAGTAAAACTTTTTGCCCATTGATGAACTTCTTTGTTTGCGCAATCAAAACTTGTTTGAAGTCGTTTGCTTCCATAAGAACCATTTACAATTCCTTCTTCTCGGGCAAATAAAGCTACTTTTTTGGGGATTTTTCGTCCATCTATTACAATATGCTTTTTAGGTCTAAGGACAATGCTTGCTTCCATATCGTCTATAATATTGTCATATGCTTGCTTAAGATTTACTTCTTCAATGTCTTCTACAACTGTTGCAGTGGTCTCTCCTTGAGTTTGCTGAATAATTTTTGGAGGAGCCTTATCAATTTTTACAGGTGGCGGTGTAGTTAAATTAGTATTTCCTTGTCTATGTATATTTCTCATTCGATCTTTTGCGCTACTCATAAAATAACCCCCTATTTATCTTTTTATAGGATTATTATACAGTAAAAGATGAGGTTTGACAATTTTTATAAAAAGTATTTCTTATGAAAATACTTATCTTTATTCATTCTTGAAAAAATTATATTTATAGATGAAAGTGAATCGGAAATCAGTATTTTTATATGTACTTGTTTTATCCTTTTTAATCAAAAGTTAATAGGGATAAAATAATGTCTGGCTAATCATTATATAATTAGGTTTAAGAATTTTAATACTTATTAGCTATTATTGAATTTGCAAATATAAAATTTTCGTAGGGGTTTATTGGAAAAAGGTAGCTCGCAAGTAATTGATAGACGTTCATTTATATTATCTTTAGTATTTCAGGGAGTTATAATGATATTATGTAGTCCCACATTTATTTTTATATTTTCCATCTGTAATATTAAAGGCAGTGCGTGTCACTTGATATCTATTGGATTTAAAACTTTTTAAAGAGGAAACTAATATATGTACTTTACATTTTTTAAATATAATAAAGAGCTCGAGAATAATACTCAAAGCTCTTTAATACTTATTTTTCTAAATGTAAAGTATATTTAACTAAATCGTTAATCTCTTTTGATATTTTATTTCTAAAATTAGTTCTTCCTAATGCTAATGCATGGTTAGGTTGATTTACATAGTTATCTAATGTATCAAAAATCATTTGTTGCATAAAGCGTACTCTATTTGGATCTATTTCGTATTTTTCTAAATTTTGTTGAGATTGTTTTCTAGTCTCTTCTAGTTCTCTCTGCAGTTTTTCTACTTCTTTATTCATTCTGTTACGATCATCAATTAAATGTTGAATCAGCTGCTTATTTTCAACAGTAGTTAATTGCTCAGATAAATCTTTTAAATAAACAATATTTTGTTGAATCGTTTCATTCATAACTGAAATAATTTCTTTATCTTGATGACTCAATAA
The DNA here is from genome assembly GCF_022663475.1 of Bacillus cereus group sp. BfR-BA-01382. Lineage (NCBI taxonomy): Bacteria > Bacillati > Bacillota > Bacilli > Caryophanales > Bacillaceae > Bacillus > Bacillus cereus group sp. BfR-BA-01382. Next base: position 21,717 of record NZ_JAKUFQ010000005.1, on the reverse strand, counting down.
CTTTTCAGCAGTATGAACTTGATTCGTTTTATTTAGGAATTGTTCTATTTTTTCATCTAATGTTAGTTCTTTTACTTGAAAATTAGTAGTATTGATTGCATTATCAGGTATAATCTGTTTAATTTCTTGTAAATCATTAACTTTTTTACTTTCTTTTTCCTCGCTAGTTTGTTTAGTAGTAAAAACATTATTTATATCTGTAACTAAATCTGATTCAGATATTAGAACTTCTTGTTTATCTTTATCAGCTGGATGAATTTCACTCATCTTTGATTCAGTAGAACTCTCTTTATTCTTTAAGTGGTTTTGAATAAATTCTTGAAATTTTTCTTCTGATTTCTTAGATTTAAATGGAATATGAATATTTGTTTGATTAGTATCTTTCTTTTCTGCTGATACGTTAGTTGAAGGTAATGTAAATATTTTTTTATTATATTTGCCTCTTCTATTTAAAAGAAGTAGAGAGCCATCTTTAACTAAAACACTTAAGTGATAGTCCATTGTGGGACCTTGAACCCCAAATTTATCAGCTAAATTTGAAGAGGATATCTCAGCTTCTCCATTAGGGGACAATTCTATTTCTCTGACAACCTCTTTATATAATTCATCACGATTCACTTTATTTTGCAATGGTCTAGCCATATAAAACATCTCCTTTAAGAAAAAAGTTCCTTACAATCATAATAATCCGTATGTGTTAAAGAATGCAAGAAACTCTTAAAAAAACAAAAAAATATGGAGAAAGTATGTGAATTTCTCCATATTTTTCTGGTATTTCTTCAAGAAATCGTGAAGGATTATACCTCATTTGTATGCCATCTTATTTTATTCTTTGGGCTGTATATCTAATTCTCTTGCTTTTCTCCTGGGATTTTCCGAGAAGAGAATATCACTTTATACCAACTAAAATATAATAGGAAACGCTAATTCTTTTGATACATCAATTGTCATAATTTTTATTGAGTCAATTGCATGCCCCCGTTTGATATCTACGAGTTGTGAAGAACTTTTTACTACTTCCCATCCTGTTAAAGTTAAAATAGGACCATAAGTACGTTCACTGCCTCATATTGTTGGGCATTTAGTATCTTAAATGTATTTAAATTTGTTTGTTCAACAGTTGATAGTGTTATGTCCCTAAACTCTTCCTTTCTTATTTGTAATATGTAATAGCGATAGATTTTAGTTCATTTTGATCTGCACCATTAAATTGTATCATTTGGTAAGTAAATCCTACATTTTTTGCAATACTTTCAACTTGATCTGAATATCCTTTAGTACCAATAATAATAAATTGTTCGTTCCCATCCATAAGACTTAGTGACTTATATCTATTAGGTGCTTCGAAAAAAGGATATATTTCGATAGGTACTTTTTTTATTTCTTGTAGTATTTGCTTCATTCTGTTTTGTACTCCTAATCATTTAATTTATTTATTTTCTTACATGGGATATACGTCTTTGTATATCGTAGGATTGCTCTTTTATATTTCTTTTCTATTTTTTACTATGCTTTAGTTAAATTGAATTTTTAAAGGTCCTTTATCAGGATATAAAATTCATCAGTGATGTAGGACTTTCAAACCTTGTGTCACTGGGAATCAAATTATTTTTAATTATGATTTACAATATGTAAAGAAATGCATTCCGGTTGGTTTAATATAAAGGCATTGAAAATAGTAATTTAGGGTTATCCGTATCCTTGAGTTAGATAATACAGCGTCAGGTAATGTTCGTAATGTTATGCAAGTTCATGGCCCAGATTATAGTAATCATCATTAAAATAATTCTTCAAGAATTCAATCTGAAAAATCTAGTTTTATTTTTGGTTTTTGTAACGTACTACAATAAAGCATTATACTCAATTATATTTTTCTGCAAAAAGTATAATTGAGTATAAATAGTCTGGAAATTTTAAATGGAAATCACAAAAAGTATACACTTTCAATAAAGTGTATACTTTTTGTTAGATAATCTTTTATTCATTGACTATCCTTTTCTTTTCTCGCTGGATCCATTATAAGTTTTTTATTAATATGTAATAATTTTATATAAAAATTAATAAATTTCAAGCAGACAACGTTCATTTCGAGCGTTTAATGATAAAATCTTTCCGTGTAATTGTTATAACTGTATATTATTAATAATGAATTTAAAAAGCAATTTAAAAGGATAAAAATAACGTTTATTCATAATGATCACATAATATTTCAAGTTTATCAGCAAATTTAATTGCGAGTTTATCTATAATATCTTCAGCAGACCCAGGATTAGCTGAGATCTGCTGAGATAATATTTCAATGATTTTCTTCCCTTCTAAACTAGATGGTTGATCATTTTGAAAAAAAGTAAAAACTTTTTCAACGATAGTATCATTTTGATCTTTCATATTAGCCCACATTAAAACACTCACAACCCTTTCTTAGTCTTTAACTATATAAGCGGTTGTTCCATCACCTAATGGCTGACTTGAAATGATTTTATTTGAATCTATTCCAGACTGTTGCGCACGAACAGCAGCTAACTCTTTTTGTAATTTCTCAATTTGCTGTTCTAATTGAGCCTTCTCCCTTTGAACTTTTTCAAGTGATTCTTCTTTTCCTTTTAATACGGATTCAAGCCTATTTAATCCAGATGTTAATTGACCAGCTTGTTTCATAATATCCATAATTTGTTGAGATTCATCAACAGAAGAACCATAGTATACAATTTCATTGGATTCAGCTTTTTCTAATGATGGAACAATACCGATAATACCTAACTTACGCAATTTCTTAATCGCTCTGTGTGCAGTAGCTTCACTAAGTCCTGTAGCTTCTCCCATTTTGCTCATAGATGCTTTTACCGAACCGCCTTGCTTACCGGCTGTAGCTTTAATATAATTAAAAATTTTTTTTTCATTTTCTGTTAGCATTGATAATACCTCGTCAATATTCATCATTCTTTAAAACATCTCCTTTTTCCTCGTGTATATCTTTTAAATATGTAATGTACTACACATAAAGTCGATAACAATAATTAATATAACATAATATCAATAATTTTACTTCTATCAGCGTTTAGTTTTTTGAAGAATGATGAAAGATACTAGCAAATGCTCTAAAAATCGTTATATTTTGCTGTATATTTAAATATCTCCTGTTAGTATAACGATACAGGTTTAAATAGATAAATAACATTTGATGGGAAAATGTACAATATAAAATCTTATAATTATATTTGTCTATATTTTTTCTCAATTACTTCATTATTTACAACATCTATTCCTCTAATATTAGCTATCTTTATAATCTCTTCAATAGTGTATATGCGATAATTATTTTTTGGATTTCTTCGTGCTATAGGAATTAGATGATTTGTTTCCCAATACATCAGTGTATCCCTATGTACACCTAATATTCTTGCTGTCTGTTTCATTGTATAATCTACTTTTAGTGTATTCATATTAAGAACTCCTTTATACTGTACTGCCCTTTTGCAGCCTTGTTCATAAAACAAGGCTGCAAATATTTAGAACAAATAATCATTTGGTTGAATTATCAGATTTTTTATGCGATCTAATACAATGCTCAATAGGGATTAAACAAATTACAGTTTTACTCAATAGATGATGTTCATATTGGTTAAATATAATTTGTATATTTAACCAATAAAGGAATCCTTGTAGATATAGATTGAATTTTAATAATGCTATCACCATCAAAAGTAAGGATAGTGATGGAATCCGATTTTTTATTTAAAATAGTTAAGATATCTAGGTTACTCATTACATTTTTCACTTATTGCGACTTTCCATGTAGTTGTTTTCATTATTTTTTGTATTGTTCCAACCTGTGTAGTTCTGAATAAATATATCTAATGCATTCTTTACATCTTTTAAATCTTTTAATGCCTTGAATGCTGTTTCATCTTCTATCTGCTTAGCTGTTACTTCTTTTGTAATAAAAGTACCTCGATCATTTAGAACACGTGAAATCCATTGAGCCATTAGTACAAGCATTTGATCTGGAATCTCTTCTTCTCTTTTTATAATTTTAAAACATGCTTCTAGAGTATTATCAATCATACGAGCCTTAGCTGTTTTTTGAGGCATACCACGATCATGATGATAATCGTATATCCCATAAATAAATTGTCCTAATGAATGTGTTGGATTTAATCTATTTCTTGACATTATTTATCACCACTCTTATAAATTTTAATATAATTGGTATCAGGGCTAACTAAATACTTTAATTTTTTAACATTATAGTATGTATGGTTAACTATCATAAAAAAATGGTACAAAATGAGTAGATATCATACTATGTTTGGATTTCACTATTTCTGCTTGAACCTTCAATTAAATTACTCCGGCTAATAAATAAATGTTTAATATCATAAAAAAGATCCATTCTCTATAGTTCATTATTGTTGTGCAATTGCAGGAAATCCGATATTTCCTTGTATACTAGCTGGAGCACCTACTCGTACTGAAGTTTGTTGCTGGGGTAAGAATCCTGAATGAATAGGAATATTTGATAGGCCCCCTCCTTGTTGTGGCTGTTGTCTAGTTTGGTTTGCAACATAATTTTGATGATTGGGTTGGAAGCCACTATGTTGTGGTTGAAAGTCTACACCTTGAGTTTGTTGTTTAAATTGACCTGTGGGTTGTTGATTATCTAAATTTCCACCATCTAATCCGATAAGATTTGTAACTTTAATGGTTGGATAATAAGTGTATGTTCCGTCAGTGTTTTTCGTTTGTCGCAATTCAGGAATACCTTCAATAAATACTTTGCGCCCTTTTGGGCAATGGTTTAGTAGAAATTTATAATAACCATCTGAATTCTCATTTCCCCAAACTTCTATAAACCAAAAATCTGCTTTCTCACCACCACGATGATTTATAACAACTTTTGAGCTGGCAACTTTTGAGTTATTTACAGGTTTGGATTCAGGGTCCTTTACTAAACGCGCAACTACCTGTATTTTGACATGATTATCTGCACCATTATTTCTATATCCACTATTATTTTGTTGTTGACTTGAGAAATTACCATTAGGTCGAGTTTGGTAATTATTTTGTTGTTGATTGAAGTTGTTATAACCGTTATAACTGTTATGCATTGTAAGTACCTCCATCATAATAAATTATATTATATTCAAAAATATCCCATAGATTGGATCAGATTTAGTATTTTAAGTGGTAATAAATTATTTTATCTGTATGTTGAATGTTATATATTTCTAATATATGAACTGAATTGCATTGCATTTGGACTTGTAGCTTTTCGCCTACAAAAATAACTCGATTATCAGGATACAAAAAGTCTTGTTCAGTACCGTCAGGAAAAACTAAGATATTTCTCATTTAATAAGTTCCTTTAAATCTTTCGTATTGAGTGTAAAAGTACCCATAGACAATTCACATACCTTTTTTAAATCTATCAATCTTAAAATTATGGTTATTAAGTCTTTAAAGATATTATATTCTTTAATATGTAAGTATCGCATATGGTTTTGTACTATTTTGTGTGGAACTGAAACATAAATAGTGCTAACAAAGTTATCAATCATTTTCTTAGCTATAATGGCTCTATTTCTAGATAATCTATCTATATAGAATAATTCGGAGGAGTGTATAACGTATTTCTTTAATTTTTGAACATCCATGTTTAGGTCAATCCCTTCTTGTTTTGGTATATATCGTGTAATACATAAAATAGTCCCTGTACTGGATTTTGTGAAATAATGTGTTTATATACTAAAATATTAACGAGAAGATTGTTTAGCACGATGATATTTTTAAATTTAATCAAAAAGAATGAATAGTTATAGTTATTTAGGATAATGTAGTAAAAACTAAATAAAAACTCGTGTGTTTTCCAATATGCTTTATCAGGTTTCTATTTTCTTGTGTAATCTATGTCTTTCCCTAAGTTTAGCATACTAAAATAATATTTGCAAGGCATTACATTAAGGGGCGTTTATCAAGAATAATACTCTGAAATAGATTTATCAATTTGTAGATTCAATAAAAAAATAATTAGAATCAATGTAGTAAAGCTTTGCGAATTTGGTGATATTTTTTCACTTGTACATAGTTTTTAGTATGTTTTAAAAAAATTCCATGTATGTTCTAAGAACTATGCAATATTTAAATGATTATAACCGTGTAATGATTCTATAGCTGATATTTATTGTTATAGTATTCCCTAAACTTATATACTCTTATTCCAGTTTATTTTTTTAATCAATCTGGCGCTGTACTGTGGATTAGATTGGTACGTGCTATTCTTATAAGAAGTTTTCTTTAAATAGTATCTAATATCTACAAAGTAGATTTATACAGGTAAAAAGGCAAGAATTTGAATCTCTTGCCTATTCACTTAAAATATAAAATTGGGCCGATAATAGTTCATCTAAAGAAAACATAATGCTATTATTATTAACTATCGTTTGTTCGCTTCCTATTGTATGGAAGATGCTTTCATATAAGCTATCTCCATGCTTGATAAATCGTTCTGTATTTTTGTAGCTAATTTTTATTTTACCGCCATCTTTGTAACAAGCTAATGCATCTCTTAAGGTAGCTCTTTTAAATTTTTTATTCCTTTGCATAATTACAAAATGAGATTGAAGTACATCAGTTCCAAAATGTAATGGATAGGTATTTTGGAAAGCTTTATCAAAAAGCATAAAATGACCATTTTCATTTTTTGTCACACAAGAATCTTTTAATGGACCAGATACGCCAAGTGCTATCTCTCCTAATGGTAGATCTAATAATTGAGCAGCGGAATATATTTTTTGTTCGCTAGAATCTGAATTATATTGTGTGTTGCCTTGTTTCGTTTTTAATGAATCACATATTTGTTGTGCATCTTCTTTGGGTTCAATAGACTTGGATTTTATCTCATCTAACATCGTTTCTAAATCGATTTGTTCTAATCCAGGGATGCTTTTGACCATAGCTACCATTTCTTTGAAGTTTATTTCTACGCCCCCCCTAAAGCTTGTTGCAAATAACCATAGGTTACCGTCAGTCAACTTATCAAAATGGTTACTTAATAAAAATTTAAAGGCTTCTTCGGGTGTATTGTGTATAATAGATGGTTGTAATTCAAGTGTATAGTGCATAGTTGTATTTTCAAAAACATCAAATAAGAATTTTGCTTGTACTAGGTTATTCTGAATGTTTAGGATTTCAGATTCAATAATATATGAATCACCATTTCCTAATGGATTAATTAGAACATGGAAAAATGTTTTATTAACTTTATGGACTGTTTTCATTATGTAAAACTCCTTTAATATATTTATTCTCAAAAACATTCTCCGTAGAGAATTAATCTTCATATTTTGGCACACGTCTCATTAATTCTAAATCAGCATAAATTTTTCCCTTTTGGAAATATAATTCATGTAAGTTATAATCATGTTCCTTTTGTCTTTTTTCTAGTTCACTAATTTGTTTGTTTATTTCAATATATTTATTTTCTAAGTATTCAATTTGACTAAGAGCGGCTTTTTGTTTGCTCTGTAATCGTATTATCTGTTCCACGTAAAACTCCTTTGTTTTATTAAAGTAGAGAGAATTTTTATGGGAGATATGATAATAATGTTGTATCATATCTCTTAAAAATAGCTTTTCATTTTCAATATTCATTCTAAATATGCATATATTGCTTTCTTTTTTATATTAAAAATCTTTACCTTGTTCTATATACCAACGTACAAATCCTTCAGCAGACATGCCATATTGAGCTCCTGTGTTGATATATGTGATCATATAAGAAGATAATTCTTCGATTCTATCTTCAGATTCACCACTAGCTTTAACCGTACTTTTAATAATTGCATTTAAAATACTTTCTTCTTTTGTTCTACTCATAATTGATCACCTAAGTTTTGTAATTTGTTTTCTGTTTTTAAAAGGGTGTATTCAAAATTTATTTTAACTTCACAACAGTTATTTTTTTGTTCATTAAGTAAAGTCTTTATTGAGAAGTTTTATTCTATTCAGTGATTGTACTAGTTGTTTAAAATCGAAATTTTTATAGTTAAAGACATATTGAACTGATACCTCATTCTTAATAAATTTTTTAGAATCAATTTTATTAATTAATTCTTTCATTTATATCTATTAAAAGTTCAGTTAAGTATTTTAGTTTCCCTCTTTAATTTTTTCAGTGTGTAAAATTGAATTATATTCTATACACACAACGTATTTAAATTTCCGAAACATCATACATATTAAATTAATTCCTTAATTAATTATAAGAGTAAAGAGTACATCACTTTTTCCCTAGGTTCTTACTGTACGTTTTCCACGATATACTAAAAAAGACAATACGTCAATAAAATTTGTAATGCATTACAACATCGGTATGGTGTTGTTGTAATGCTCTTCTTAACGAGGATAGTTGCTATTTTTTAATTACAAGTGATAAATAGAAGATGAAAATATTTACAATTGAATATAATGAAAAATACTGATCGATTTAATTCAAGAACAAAAGTAATTATTTTTTTACCTATCAGAATAATTCTTCTGTAAGTTCCGATATATCTTTTTTGTTTAAAATATATAATGCTCGATAGCTAATGGAATTAAAATTAGATACTTTCATTTTATTTATATTTTCTTTTTATCATATACATCAGTACCGCTAAATTCTTGTTGAATTACTTATTACTTTAATATCATGATTTTTATTTTGTTCATTTTAGGCATTACAATTTAATTACCGATGAATAGAAGTAAATGTTTTTGATACAAATATAATTTATCTCCCCTACTCATATTATTTATAAAATGAATAGGTGTAGTACGTGAGAACTTCTTATTATATGATAAGCCAGTATATGTCTTGTTGATTTTTAGAATTATTTGAATGTACGTTTAGTTTATGTTAATTTAAATATAGATTCAATTTTCTTTTTAACTTCTGTCAAACATTCAAGGGCCGTTTCGCGGTTCAGACTTAGACACTGGTATGTGTCTATGATTCTGATTGCGAAATGGCTCTTTTTATATATAATCATTTATTTGGATGGAGATCATGACAATGAATGTGTTTTGGAATTCAAAAAATATGGTAAAGGAGTGGAGACCGAGAGGTATGAGGAAGGCGCGGCCATGGCCGCGCCTTAGCGAAGACAATTGTCTTCGCTAAGTAATTAAACGTGGATATAACGGTTGCTCTCCACGCTAAATATGGAGCGACAGGCTTAGGCTTAAATTTGAGGTTTACAGATACATATGGAATAAAGGATTGACACCTTATGAAGTACGGTGCATTGGCAGCGCAACTTAAAGTGAAACATGCCTGTTTGTTTTGATTGAAATTGTTTGTGTAGAGAACAATATTGAAATGGGATTGAGAAAGTTACAAATGGTAATACATAGACAAGCTTAAATCTTTAGAAAGGGACTGTAAGCTGGTGTTCAAAGAAGAAAGACTATAAACAAACATGGTCAAGGTATAAAAGTCTTTGTGAATCGATCTATGAGCCTGAAGGATGCAAGGATATGAATAGAAAGCATCTCCTATTCATATCCAGAATTTATTTAATCAACAGTTATATTTGGCAGTTCGTGCAGAATAAGTAATTCATTTGACTCCAGAGCATTTAAATCTAATGAATACTGTTTTAAAAATTAAGGAATTTATGTGCATTAAAATATTTGGAGGAAATGTTAGTTTATATATTAAAAAATCATAAACAAGTAAAATATGCAAATTATGGGGGTAATCAAGGATTTAGGAGAGTTTATAAGCAAGTAGTAGATGTCATAAATATAATCTATGTAGAATTAGGGCATGGTAAAAGAAGAATTGATTTAACATGAGTCTATTTAACATGCTAAGATAGAGGAGTTATAACAGTTGTAACGAATATAGAAATAAAAAGGAGGTTATGACTATTATGATTCCTATAATTTATGAAAATGTATCCCAAGTTGCTAAAAGATTAAAAGTATCACCATCTACAGTGAAAAAATATTATTTGCTAATCGAGAGTTATAACTGTTATGCCTTTAAAAGGGATGAAAGAGAACGAATTATCTTTGATGACTACGATATTAGTTTGTTACAAAGGTTAGTAGAATTAAAAAATATGCCACAAGTTACATTGGAAGAGGCTTGTAAACAGCTCTTAAAAGAAGAGGGATTGACAGTTAAGAATGCGGATATGACTGTTATAACTCCTGATACTGAGGATTTAAAGGTATTATTAAGAGAATTAAAAGATACTGTAGAGTTACAGCAAAAACACTTACAGAATCAAAATGAACAAATAACTAAGTTAACGGGTTTAATGGAGTCACAACAAAAAATGCTGGATCATTCGAATTCTGCAGAAAAACAACAAATCAATGATCGTGATAAAGCTGTTATGACTGTTATACGAGAGTTACAGGAAGTGAAGCAGATGTTTGCAGCGAGTAATGAAAAGAAATGGTATCAATTTTGGAAATGATACCATTTCCAAAATTGATAGTATACAGTGAAATTTATTTGGTTATGCATTCCTAGCACTAGTTCATCGAGGATATAAATTTAATCTTTTATATTCCTGATGAGCTAGTGTTAGTTGTATTGTAGTTCACTTATTAAATTTAATTAATGTAATAGTAATGCCAGCGATGAATGTGACAACTTAAGTGAAAAAAGAATTTAGGAGCTAGTTTTGTTTTAAAACTAGCAACAATGTAATCATCAAATATAAAATTAAATTGTGTAAACAATTGAGGGAATTTGTCGATATTTATATTTCTGAACGGATTTTTAAGTTTTTTTATTTCTTTAATATATGGATGAACTTGCTATCGTATGGTTTTAATTTTTTTACTTAGTCCAATCATACATAAGGTTGTTGTCTCTCGTTTTTTGAATGAACTAAAGCTAATCAACAAACAAAGGCACAGGATTAACCTGAAACCTTTGTTTGTTGTGATGCAGCTTTTTTTTGTAACAAACGATCCATAGCAAGTGAGTTAACATCTTGATTTTTAGATATGTTATTTATTCCACCAGTTAGAATCTCTTTTGCTAATTCTGATTTTTTGAATAATAGCTGTAGCATATGCTCATCATAAGAATCACTCATAATGTAGTAATACATTGTAATATTACTAAAATTATTGCCGGTACGATCGATGCGTCCGTTACGTTGTTCTAATTCAGTTGCGGTATAGGGCAAATCAAAATGAACCATATAGTTAGCAACCTGCAAGTTTAGGCCGGTACTTCCGGCACGCGTGCTTATGAAAAATCGAGTATGAGGATCCTCACGGAATCTTTCAATTACAGTATTTTTTTCCCTATCAGATATCTGTCCAGTGTATAGAACTGATTGGGGTAGGGACTCATATATAATGCGGGCCATACGCTCATATTCAGTAAAGATAACTACCTTAGAATTAGGTTCGTCATTTAATAATTGCTTTGTAAAGGTTTTTAATTGCTCTAATTTTGGTGATTTTTCTATCTCCTTAGAAGAAAGACCTAGCTCTGAAATTACTTTATGAGACATTTGCGAAGCTTCTTCATGTACCAATAATTGTGGAGTATCACAAGATTCAATTAAGAATGTTTGTAAACCTTGGATGATTCCATCGTAATATTCTTTTGCTTGTTGTACGTTCATAAGATTCCCGTTAATAACTTTAGTACCAGATCCAAAAGAACGCAATGAATCTTTTACTTCCTCTATCTTTATTAATAAATGTTTCTGAATACGTTCTTGAGCATCAGTCATTTCTAAGAAGACGTGAGAGTGTTGTACTTTTGGAAGCTGTTGTTGAATTTCAGGCATTTCTTTTGTTCTTCGTATGAAATTAGGAGCGATTCTATAATAAAGTTCGCCTAAATTAAAACTGCCAGTAATACCAAAACGTGTAGTGTATTTACAGTAACGTTCACGGAATACTTCCCAGGAGCCAAGTATGTCATCATTAATAAAACTAAATAAACTCCATATCTCTTCAGCTTTAGATTGTACTGGTGTGGCAGTTGCGATAAAACGATAAGGAATATGTTTCAATTCATAGCAAGCTTTTGCATTTAACGAAGGTTCAATATTTAAATACTTATCTGTAACACCTGATTTGATTTTTTGTGCTTCATCTAAAGCTACAATATCAAATGGGATTTCTTTGATAAGCTTCATATATTGAGGGTTTCTTAATGTTTCGTAATTCACCACTAAGTATCTAATATCAGAACGAGATGCAAAACCTTTAATGGATTTCTTACGCTTGGCAGGGCTGCCGTATACAGCTATTGCTTCTTCGCCGGTAAACTTATATATTTCCTTAGTCCATTGTCTTTTCAATGAATTTAAAGTAACAATTAGTGCACGCCGAGCTTTATTTCTATTAAATAATATTTGACAGGCTCCTATAATTTGAGGCGTTTTCAGTCATGTTATCGTAAGGTTTATTATCCTTACTTCTAGTCCATTATAGACTAGCTCGGCATATCTTTTCACCTTCGTCATTACACGGTAAGGTGGTGCGGCCTCGTGGCGGGATTATATCTTTTCACCCGCTATGCTCTGCCCCTGACCATGGTTTCCATAGCCTTCGGTTCGGATTGCCCTGTCGTATAGAGGGAGGGCTTCTCCGCTTAATTCCGCACTTATAATTCATTCAATTTCTTGGATGAACGGCAATATCTATAATTTGTTAGTACTTTTCATATTTACGTAGAGGATATACTATTGCATCAGTAGATAAACGATTCAATAGTGATGGTACCTGTGTAGTACCTAAATATCTAATTTCATAAGATGCATTTTGTCCTATTTTGTTAGGATATTTCAGACTTTACACTTTAGTATAAAGAGGTTCTATTTTTCTCTACTATGTTAGAAGAATTTATGGTGGAATGTTCTAACTGGTATTTTTTAACATGTTCATGCTGGCGTTATACCACATGATAAGAACAAATTATAGATTTTTTTACCAAGTCCTACGCCATCAAATATAGCAGCTCTTCCTCTGTCGGCTAAATAATGTGATCCTACTTTTTGGTATGGATAGGGTTTCAATGACCATGTCTTGAAATCATTATCATCTTCCTCCCAAGAAAGATGTTTATTGACAAGCTCATGATTCATATCACAGTCTTTAATAAGCTCTTTTAAAGGCTGATCCCATATAATTTGATTACTAAAATGTAATAGTAAATCACCGATTGATTCTTTTCTGAACATCCATTCACCAGTTTTGGAATTGAATATTCGTCCTTCAATAAAACGGATTTTTTCTAATGTATAATCAAATGTTTCTTGTGTATCTAATATCTTTACATAGATATTTCCATACTGTTCACGAACTTGAATCATGTAATCACTCCTTTCCAAGAAGGTTACTAATTATATAGAACTAATTATACATGAAATAAATCATAAAATATATATTATGCTCTATAACACTTCAATAGGTATAATCTTTTAACCGATGGTTACTAAAAAAGAAACTTTAAAATGAATTGCAATATCAAGAGAACTACAAAAAGTTAGTTGATTCTGTCTAATTTATTCAATGAGAACACGGAAAATCAATATAACAATAGAATATGGGATTATTAAGAAAGAATTTGTTGTTTTAAATATGTCCGGCAGATTAAATCATGAATATCTCAGATATTATATATTAAATCCTAGGTGTATTTAAGGGGGATAATTTATATAATTTCGAATTATGGTTAATTATTTATCTTATTAAATGGATAATAAGATAAATAAATAAATTCAAAATGTATTTTCTATGAATAAGTGTTTATACTTTGTATTTTCATAATAAATATAAAATGTATAAAAATAATCCGATTAAAATATTGAACATTTTGTGACATTTTTAGGGTAAGGTAGATTTTCCCCAGGTTTAAATGGTCTATAATAATAATGAGATGTGTTTTTCTTACAATAATTTTTTTGTAAGGTTTAACCTTTCATGAAAAAGTTTGTTCACACTTTTGGAATATAATCCTCCAAAAAAATATTCTTGTTCCAAAATTGCAAACAAACATGTGACACCAACAGATAACATTTTGTGGCTTGGCGGTGTTATATTTCAAGTTGATAAGTATATATACACCATGTGCTTCATTCTAGATGGCACGATGGGACGGGTCTGCTCTTTTTTAGCAAGTAAAAATCCGCCAGTTTTCCTTTTAAAATTGCTATACATTTAAGGGAAGTATCAAAAGTCATGGGTTGAAGGTTAGTTATAAAGTATTATATGAACAAATAATATTTCACTTAGACATGTAATCACCCTACAAGAAGTGCTAAAAACAAGTGTATGTGCCCGTATCAAAGATTCAACAGATATTTATTTTGGAAATACCATCATAACCATCATAACTATCATAACTATCTAATGCGTTTTGGAATTTTAAGTTTATTTTTGTATAAAATACTAAACATTTATACTTAAAATACTTTATACTTTATACTTTCTATTTTCATAAAAAATAGAAAGTATAAACATGATAAATAGTTGAATTTGAATAAAAAGAAAGAGCCCACATTTAAGTGCTCTTTCTTTTTATTCGTCTTATTTAATTTCAAAAGCTGGTGTGATACTTTTAATAATATTTTCTTCAACACCAGCACCTTGTAATTTTTCTATTAAGAAGCTAAACACTGTCTTAGCATTTTTAATAGCAACTAAGGCGTCTTCTGCTAATAATTCTTCAAAAAATGGATAACGAACATTCGTAGCATAATCATCAAGATCAACACATTCTGATAGTAATGTATCAAATGTGGGGTCATATTCAGCACATATCTTATTTAACTTTAAAAGGCTATGTGTTTTCTGTATATTACCACCATTAAAAGCAATGAATCCTTTTAATAGTTTTTCAACACATTGTTGGCAATGATAACAAATAATAGATGATGGAAAAGGCTTCATATTTGTCAGGAAATTTGCTGAATCTAAATCAGATTTAGCGATAGTAAACCACTCTTTAGTATCTTCAATGTTTTTCATATAGAATTTTCCCTTCTTCTGCAATTTTATATTCCATTGTGACATTTCTAGAAGCACGTTCATTAAACTCATCTGGACCATAAATAAGTAAATCAACGGGTGTATTTAAAACATCGTAAATATTGTGTTTTATATTTTTAGAAACTTCTCTTTTACGTTTTCCAACACCATCAACCACAACACATAAATCAAAATCACTATCTTGTGTTGGCGTTCCATAGGCATGACTACCAAAAAGAATAATTTTTCTAACAGATGATGTAGATTCACGTATTTTACCAACTAATTGATCTAATTCTTGCTTCACATTTTCTTTCATTGATATCACTCCTTGTAGTGAACGATCTATTTACACTTATTATACATACAAACTACATATCCTTGTTATTTAAAAGATATTGAATACAAATAATTAATGAAAGACAAGCTCCATACATAAATGAGTTTTTAACTATATACGAAAATATAAAGTAGCATATGTTCGTGAAGGGCATTTTGTTGATTCGAATATTTCATATTTTAAACACTGTTTCAAGTACTAAGGTTTGAAATGAGTATGGCTTGTGTTAGGTTTCTTGAAATTTTTATTGCGACAATAAGAAAAAGGATTAGATAGAGTATATAAGGAGAGTGGGCTTTACTTGTAGTTTGTAGGAGCAACTAACATACATTTGATTAATATTCACATTAACAATTTTAGGAAACATTGTGTTTTAGTTGGATTAATGTTGGGACATGTTATTACGATGATAAAAAAACATTTTTATAATAAATAGTAAATATAAAATATATTAATAAAAAATATAAAGCTATTTATTATTAAAATTGTAAATGGGAATATTAGAAGTAGCTAAGTAGAAGCTGTCATATGACGATTAAAATATTGGATTTTCTAATAGTATGCAATAAAAAGCACACATATCTTAGTGATACCTTACATGTCCTTTTATAATAGAAGTAGTATACTTTTCTTTTAGAATTTTTTAGTGGTAAGGTATTCTAAGGTAGACATAGAACTGATAGGTATCTCTTGTCCTTTTTTGATTTTTGTTTACTGCATGTTTTTTAATTCTAATCACTTTATTGAATGGCATTACATTATCTCAGTTTCGTGTTTATCTCTAATTTTAAAGAGGATCCAGATAAATTTATACGAGAAAATTTGTGTAATTTGGATGTAATAACACAGCAAAGATATCTGATACAAGTAAAATTGAAAGAATCATACGCTTATAAAAATCTAATATGAGTACGATATATCCTTATCCATAAGAGGTATAGAAAGAACAGTTTTATATAATAAAGGATATGTAATTGGGATATATAACATAAAAAAATGTATTTTAAAGGATTTTTTATTAGTTTTAAAATATTGCAAGGCATTACAAAGTGTGGTATATTTATCTCAAGGGGCGTTCGTAACTTTAGCTATAAACTTGATATAATAATTAATTAGCCCCGTGTACTGCAATATGTTTAACTTCTTTAAAAAGAATCATTTATAGTTTTGGTGCATTTTTGCACCATTATGTGGGGGAGTGTAGCGGTAATACAAGAGACTATAATTATTCTCTTATCGACGGTTCAATCCCATCGGCCCATTCCAAAAAATAACCGTAAATTGCACTGAAACGAAAACTTATAATTATTTTGTTTCACGGTTTTTACTTAAGATGTCCCACGATAAATAAGATAAAAAAATCTTTTTATACTTATCCTATCATATTTTAGTATGATAATTATCTGAATTAATTTGGGGATTTTGTTCCAAACAAGTTAGAGATTTTAATGATTAAAGGATATCCACTTTAGGATATACATAAATAGTTTTTTGTAAACGAAAATAGGAAAATTTGGACCTTTAGCTCAGCTGGTCAGAGCAGATGGCTCATAACCGTCAGGTCGTAGGTTCGAACCCTACAAGGTCCACCATATGATCGTGTAGCTGAAAAGGGATATAGCACGACTGTAATTTATCTGCGATTATTTACAGTCGAGGTTACAAGTTCGAATCTTGTCACGATCCCCCAATTACTAGTAACTTCTTTAATCTTTTTCCGTATTGTAGAGTGGTATCGAGGAATGATATTCTCTCTACAACATGTTTGGTATAGCTTAATAAGTAGAGCGAATGATGTAAGCATGCAGTCATTTATGGTGTTGGTGCAATTCCAACTACTGAGCACATAGAACAGTTGGAGTGATAGCGGTTTTATTAACCTATAATACAGGCATAGTAGTTTTGCAATTGTTAAAGAGTTTATCCTCCTTATCCTAAAAGATATGAATTGTTGTAACATCTCCTTTTCACTTCATATCTTTTAGGGTGTGGAGTATCACGCTCAATCCCTGCACTTTATTGTAATTGTTTTAGATGGTCAAAAATCGTATATCAATTTCCGCATTGTAAGAGTTTATAACACAAGAAAAAGCACTGGTTTATACTGGTGCTTTTTTTGTATGTTCTTGTCTAAATAGCAAGGACGAAATATATTGTCAGTTTGTCCATAATGTAGTAATATTGCACATAGGAAACAAAGTGTACATTTAATACTTTTTGTGCACAATGTATACATTAGGTATAAGTATATAAAAGACAATGTTCTGGAGGCTATATAAAATGAAAACTCAATTAGTAAGTAGGAAGACAAAGAAAAATCAACCTGTTTTAGTTGGTTTAGATGTAGGGTTTGGGGCAACAAAATACATATCAAATGTACACCCATACTTAACAGCGCTTCCAAGTGCGGTAGTACCTGGAAAATATAAAACGTCCAATAAAATTGTAGGTTCAAAAGAGGTTGATCTTGAAAATCTAGTAGTGGTAACAGAAGAAGGCACATTTACTGTTGGTCAATTAGCTTTAAAAGTTCCGAATACAACTACAAAACGTACAGTAGTTAGAGATAGAGCAAATGATGTATTTAGTAAAGTATTATTTCAAACAGGACTAGGAATGGCTGTTCCTCATGAGTCAGGAGAATATGATGTATTTCTAGTAACAGGGTTACCAAATAAAGACTTTGAATTATCAATTAAAGATAATTTAGAAGAATTCTTAAATAAACCATTCACAATTACATTCCCTGTAAATGGTGGAAATGAAATTAAAAAAACAATTAATGTAATTGGTTTAGAAATCATGCGTCAACCAGAAGGTGCTGTTACATACAATCAGTTTACTTTTAGTCAAGAAGAATTTTTAGTTCCAAGTGAGAATGCAAAAAACTTTATTGGTATTATTGACTGTGGACATTTTACAACAGATTATGCATTATTCCGTGATGGTGTAATTATGGAGGATTCTATTACAAGTAATTCAACGGTTGCAGTGAATGATGTGTACAAGCGACTGCGCAAGGTTTTAACAATTAAGTTTGATAAGCTAGGATACACTGAATATCAAGCGGAAGAGGAAGACTTAGACAATGCTGTATTGACGGGAAAAGTAGAATATGTTGAAGCGCATGATGTTTCTGAAGAAGTTGGAGAGTGTGTAAAAACAGTTGCTAAAATTATTGCAAAGGATATTCTAGATGCATGGGGTAACGAGACAAACCGTGTACAAACTATTCTTCTTTCTGGTGGGGGATCGGCATTATTCTCAGAGGCACTTAAACAAGAATTTACTGAACGTAAGAAGCGTGGATTTGAAGTACTTGATGTCGCACAATTTAGCAACGTATTAGGTTATTATATGTATGGTTGCATAGCTTTAACTGATGAAAAAGAACAAAGCGAAGTGTTCATGGAATTTGTAGAACCTGTGTTTGGAGAAGAAGAGGTTGCGGAGACAGAATAATGGCAGCAGAAAAATTAGTTGCACGAATCAGAAAAGATGATCACCTAATACGTGAACACTTCGATAAGATTAAAACAAGTGATCATCCATATGAGATTAGAAGATTGCTTGAGAAAGCGATTAAAATAGAGCAAGAAGAGCAGGAATTAATTGAAAAAGTGAAAAAACAACTAGAACTGGATGCTGAATAGCGTCCAGTTTTTTTTTATGCTCTTGTATGCGAATGTAGATATATGAAGAAAATTAGTACAATTAGAATGTGGAGATACTGCACCACCTCACACAGGACCGTTGGGTATTGACAGGAGGATTGAGCTGAGTATCTCCTTTTTGTGCTATTTAAATAAAGAAGGATTATTAGGGAGTGTGGAACTACCTCGTAGATAGACAAAGTACGTTTTGTAGGCAGTATAGGCTATCCCATAAAGTATAAAAAGTCATCGTTATTATTTGGGGAGTGAACAATTCTAATTTTTTAAATAGTGCGTAACAGCGTAGTTGTTTTACATAAAAGATTGGTATGGAGGTTGATAAAAATGTCTAGTGTTCAAGGAGGTTCTGATACAAATCATGGACTTCGAAATAACGTGGTGGTAAGAAAGTTTAAAAAGGCAGGAAGAATAGGTGGTATTGCTTATGGTACATATTCTCGTATGAAAGCTGGGGACTCTGCCTCTGTAGCTTTAGGCAAAACTATCTTATCGAAAGCGGCTTTATCTCTTATTCCAGGTGCTGCTATAACAGTTAATACTATCAAGGCTATCAGGACTGTACCAAAGATATTTAATAAACTAGATGCAACGATAGGAGCAATAGATAGTAAAAAAAGTCAATTTGGGGGGGGATTCAAACAATCTGAATCACAAGTGGCTATGATGCAAGTAGACCTATCAAACATGCAAAATGCAAGAAATCATTTGGTTAAAAGTATGGCAAACCATGCAGCTGGAGCTCAAAAAGTATATTGAAAAATTAGTAAAGAATTGCGCCAAGATAATAATTAATTATGTAGAAAAATAGGGTAGGAGGCTTTGAAAAAAGAGTGGATAAAAAATAAAAATGTTATACATAGTTTTAAAAGTTTTCATTGGTTGTAGAGGTATTGTTTTACTAGATTAATTTATGGAAAGGAAGATCTAAGCTGTCAAATCTATATTTAGCGAGTAATCAGTCTTATAAAGAAACAGTCTATGAAAATATAATCGAATCAATGGTCGTAGGTGCTGCCGATAAGTGGAGACAAAATAGAATTAAAAGAATTGATACGATTCATAGAAAGAGTCCTATTAAATTAGAGAGTAGTTATATTAGTATGATGAATAGTACAAGTATTAATAATCCTAAAGTAGACATGTTATTAGAAGAAGATCATGATGTTCAAATTCCTATACATGTACATTCTATAGACATAATGTTCTATATCGAAAAAATTTATAAAAAAATTTTTGGTGGAGGATGGAAAGGAAAAGCAAGATCAGTATTAGCGGATGGAAAATTTGGTGTTAGTACGGCTGTTTTGTGTGAATAATTATGTTGAGTTTACTAGGGACAGCAGCAGCCATTCATATAGCACCTAATTTAGCGATGAAGGCAGTTAAAAGTACAAAAACTGGTCAGAAGGCTTTAGCAGCAACGTTTGGAGCGGGTGTTGATATGGGGCGTAAAGGCCAGAAGTTACAACACACCGTAAAAGATTTTATGGAGTATGGTATAGGTCCAGAAAGCCTTGTTGAGTATGAAATGGGACAGAGTGTTGGCCATAGACTACAAGGTCTGCCTGAGCATGTACAGACAGAAGCTTTAAAGATATTTAGGGAGCAAGTTAAAGAACAATTTTCAAGTTTAACAGATATTCAGAAGCAAGAATTAGATAAAACTCCATATATTAATACCTTAATACATTATGCGGAGGGAAAAGATGATGGGAAATTAAAGGATGCTTTAATGAAATTATCTATACCAGAATCAGAAGAGAAAAAGCTTCGACATCATGTCACAAACATGGGTATATTAGGGGGGGTTGGGATGGTAGAACCACATGCTTTAATGCAGCCAGCTATTAGTGCTGCACGTAAATATACAGCCCAAAGTGCATATGGGAAAAAATTTATGAAAAATAGCTTTAAAAAGGGCCTACAAGGAAAAATGACACCTAAGTTGGGTCAAGTTGCGACTGATATGCTAATATCTCCTGCTGCATTAGATGCAATGAGAGTAGGAAGTACCTTGTCTAAGGCAAGATTAAATGCTTCCCCTCAGCTAAAAAGTAGTGTACCATATCAATTAATAGATAAGGTATGTAATGAAATAAGCGGTCTATAGGAGGATTCATAGATGAATAAAGATAAAAAAAGCCTGAAGGACACAAAAATTGGGAAACGCGTTGTTAGACAAGCAGAATTAGCTTATGCAAGAGGATTAGGATATGTTGCTGCAGCAATAGTTAACGAGAGAATTAATCAAGTACTAAAAGAAAAAAATCTCAAATAAAATTATATGAGTAAAGGGATAAAATGCATATTAGATTAGTAAGGGATTTTTCATATTAATGATTAGATAATAATAAATTAGTCAACATAGGAATTAATGCATTACTAAAAAAGGAATTGTAAATGTATTAATGGGAAAATGGGATGATATAGAAGAGTGAAATAGTGTGAGTATATTTAAATCACTTCTACAGCTCATTGTATCGTTGATTTTATTGGGGATATATTCGCTAATGTAGTAAGGATTATTGCTATATAACCATGAGGCATAAGATTGAAATGCTTTACAATTATATTTATGAATAGAATTTAATATGGTTTAGAATTAATTAATAGATTGCTCAGTTGCTAAATTCACACTTAGCTAATTCTATATACATAAGAATATATGTACTCTAAATATAGTTTATATTTATTGTAGTAGCAGTT